>CAJBHN010001201.1 GCA_903952805.1 uncultured Myxococcales bacterium
AACCTACACGACTTTCAGCGCGCGCCGATCTCCAATGGGAAGACGACATCGGCATCGCCATACAGCAAAGCGTAGGTGACCCAGCTGCCGGTGACCTTCTTCACGTAGTTCCGGGTCTCCTCGAAGGGAATCTGTTCCACCCAGCGGTCCAAGGGGCGCCGTTTTCCTGGTGGGGGCATCCACTTGGCCACTGAACCGGGGCCGGCATTGTAGGCAGCGATCGCCTGCAACGGATGCCCCATGCCCTTCAGCCGACGCCCGAGGTGACTGGCGCCCAAACGTGCATTGAGGACCGGGTCCACCAGATCAGCCACCGTGGGTGGCGGCAGCTTGAGGCTCGTGGCCTCGTCCCTGGCAGTGGGAGGCATGAGCTGGCAGAGGCCGACGGCCCCCGCCCACGACACCACGCTTTCGTCGAAGGTGCTTTCTTCACGGGCCAAACCCCACAACAGCGGCGGAGGCACCTGCGCGGCCAGCGCGGCCGACGTCAATGCTTCTTCATGAGCCAGGGGCCAGGCCAGCGTCCACCGGGCCACGCTGGCGTCGTCGACGGGGGCATCGGGCAACAATGCCATCCCGCGTTGTCGCATGGCTCGATGGGCCAGGTCGGGGCGGTCCACGCTGGCGAAGAGTGCGGCCACCGCCGTCGCGACGCCAACGTCGAAGTTGCCGTTTCCGACCTCCCCCAGCAGGACCGCGGCTTCGTCGTCAAAGCCTGCGTCGGCAGCGGCCCGGGCCTGACGCCACGGCGTGAGCGTCGCCAGCGCCGCGGGCACCGCAACCGAGGCCTCGCTGCCGAGGCTGCTGGCGCGTCCGACGAACGGCCGGGGAATGGCCCCCCCCAAACGCAGCACCACCAAGCTCGCCAGGCGACCATAGAAGCTCGCGGGCCTGTCACCGGCAAGAGCCGCGAGCCTGTCGCGACCGGCGATGGCATCGGCAGCGACGGTCGTCGGCGTCCACTGGTCCGGATCGGGAATCGCCAGCAGGCGGCCCGACCAATACCGGGCGCGGTCCAAGAGAGCACTGCGCGGCGGTGACGCCGCCAGCAGACGGTCGACACCGTCATCGAGGATCGCACGAGCGCGCACGACGTCGCCGTCTTCGGCCAGCCCCATCGCCAGGCGGAAGCGAGCCTCGTCAGCCATGTCGCCGTCTGGATGCTCGGCGACCACCACTTCCAGCACGGCACGGGCGCCGACGACGTCACTGCGGGCAGCCCGCCCTTCGCCCTGCCACACGAGCACGTCGTCAACGAGGGGATCGTTCCCCCACCGATCAGCGAAGGCTGAGGCCAACTGGTCGGCGGCAGGCGACTTTTGGACCGTCGCCAGCCGCACCTCGAGATACTGGGCCTTTTTCTGCTGCTCGGAACTGCAGCGCTTTGGCGACACCGTGGCCAATGCGCGCCGGGCCGCAGCGTACTTTTTGGTCTTCCGCCAAGCTTTGCCCACAAGGATGGCGGCGTCGCAGTCTTTGCCAACCAGATCACCAATCAGGGCCACGAGCTCGTCGTTTTTGTGCAGGCGCTCCAACGTCGTGGCGCGCCGAATCCGGCTGGCATTGGTCAGGCCTGAAGCCCCCAACACTGCCTCATCCGTGGCGCGGGCCAGTTCAGGCATCTCGTACACGAGCACCTCAGCCGCCCGGAAGGCCAGTGGCGACGACGGCGGACGATCTACGATCGCCTGCAGCACCCGTGCTTGCCGTGCCCGGCCAGGGGCATCGAAGGACGGCACTGGTCTCTGCAAGACCGCTCCCAACAAGCGCCCCCGATCGCCATCGCTGCCCCAGCCAGCCACCGCCAAAGTCATGGCAACCGCATCGTCGTCGAAGAAGAGCAAAGCGGGCGCTTCCGTCGACAACAACACCAAGTCGGCGACCGCCGTCGCCTTCGCCGTCAAGGCGGTTCTGCTGCCGCCCTGGCGCCAGGCGCACCGTGCCCGGTGCAGCAGACCCGCTGGCCCGGCGGCGGTGACGTCGACCGCACAGGCGGCGGGCTCGTCTCCAGCCAACAATGCCGTTCGGGCAAACAAGCCCGGCACGTGTGCAGACGTCGCCGATGTCGACCTCAACGCCGCCGCAGCTGCCTCGGCGTTGCTGGCCCGCAACGCCTGACGGACGGGTAAAAAACGCCCTTTCAAAACGACGGACGCACCCGGCTCCCACAAGGGCGACGCCCCAACAGGCTGCCCAGGCGACACAAGAGAGACCGACGACACTGGGGCGACACCCAACGTCAACGCGGCCAGCAAGGCTATCCAACTCATGGGGAGAACATATCCTCAGCGATCGATTCCGCTGATGGATTCCGGCGGCATTGGTCACCTGGACCCGCCAGGAGCCGCTGCGCCATGCCGATGCCGCGACGACCGTTGGCGCCTGAC
>CAJBHN010001202.1 GCA_903952805.1 uncultured Myxococcales bacterium
CGCAGATGCAATCACACTGCCGCGCTGCAACCCGGCAGAAAACAAAACGCTCATGCCGACACCAACTCCAGATTCAGTGCGGCAGATGATCCCACTGTCACTGAGCCAAACACTGCCTGCACATGCACTGGCGCCCACGCGAGCACTACCGCTGACTGATTTGACGCCCATTCCATTCAGACCAAAAACAGCAACACTCACTCCACCGCTGCTGGCAAGAGCCGCCCCTCCAGTTGAGCTCACACGCGGTGCAACATAGCTCACGACATCATTAAGACTGCCCAAGAGCTACGAGCTGCTCGACAACGTCGCCCGCGTCGTCAACGAACACACCGAGATCCCGATGATCTTCGTCGAAGGCCACACCGACGCCGACGGCAACGACAACTACAACCTGCAACTGTCCGACCGTCGGGCCAAGAGCGTCATGCGCTACCTGTTGGAGCGCGGCAGCGTTGACGTCAGCCGCCTGAAGGCCAAGGGCTTTGGCGAGAGCCAGCCCATCGCCGACAACAAGAGCGAGCAGGGCAAGCAGACCAACCGCCGCGTGGAATTCCGCATCGTCGACAAAGACGGCGAAGCCAAAGACATGACCAAAGAAGGCTTCAAGAAGGACGACGCGGCCCCGGCGGCCCCGGCGGCCAAAGCCGACGACGCCGACGACGCCAACACCGACACCGACGATGACGACCTGCCCTGAGCAACGCCCCCGGCCTGCGGCCGGGGAAAAGCGACAGATCCAGCAGCCGACCGATACTTGATGTGCGACAATGTACGCGAACCGGATGAGGGCGCCCTGGCGCTCTCGGAAGCGACGCCAACGAGGTTGATTCGATGAACCTGCACCGATGTTCAGCCCCCCTGTTGTTGGCAGCCGCCCTGGTGGCGCCGTCTGCCGCAGCCCAGACCTTCACCCTCGGCGGCGAACCCCTGGTCCCCATCCTGGAAGCCCGCGGCCCCTTCAACCATGCGGTCGTGGGCGGCTCGGTGGTCACGGGCACGACGCCACCGACGCTGCTGGCGTCGTCGGGCGGCGTGCTCGACGTCCCCAACAACGCCGACGCCGCTGGCGGTTTCTTGTTCTGGTGGGGCTCGGGCTCGACCATCGACCCGACGGTGCAGCTGCGCCTGCCCAACAACCGGCTGGTCAATGTCACCGTCGACCCTGCCGTCGACTGCTTCAGCATCAACACCGAAATCCACCTGAGCGGCTTTGCCTATTGGCAGTGTCAGGCCGACGTCACCGACGAGTTGCTGGAGCTGCCCACCCTCGACGGCGAGTATCGCTTCGAAGGGCTGACTGCCGACCTCACGGCCCCCTACCTCGACCCCTGCGCCTCAGGCAGCCAGGCCTGCTCGCAGTATGTCGGCGCCTTCTCCCTCGTCGTCCTGTACGTTGACCCCGCCGACACCCTGCCTTCCGGCGCGCTCA
This sequence comes from uncultured Myxococcales bacterium, assembly GCA_903952805.1. Classification (GTDB taxonomy): domain Bacteria; phylum Myxococcota; class UBA727; order UBA727; family VGSZ01; genus VGSZ01. The sequence continues at coordinate 1,433 of CAJBHN010001202.1, forward strand.
AGACCCGCGTGACCCAGATCGCCAACGGCCTGTTCTTCACCCAGTTTGTCGGCGACGACGCCTCCGACACCCTGCTGCCCTTCAAGATGTTTGCTGGCGGCGGCGGCAAAGCCACCATCGTCGCTCTCGAAGGCGACAAGGAATTTCCCGCCTCGGGCATCTGCACCACCACCACCGACGCCAACGGCCGCTTCGTCGACGTCGACAAGCTCGACGCGCAAAGCCGACCCCAGTGCGACTATTTCACGCTGTGCCGGGGCACCTGCGCCAGCAACCGCGGCATCAATCAGCTCACGCGCGATGACGTGCTGAGCTTCCTCGAAAACACCGCCAACCCGCCCGGCAATGTCTTCAATGAAACGGCGTCGTCGGAGTTCGGCAACGAGCTCAGCGGCGTCGTCGGCGACGAACTCAACTCCCTCGACATCGACACCTTCAACCTGGCCGGTCGCCTGCCGGCGGAGCGGTACGACAACCTGCGCGTGGGCGTGCAGTCGGGCGCCGACGCCGTGCTGCAGACCCTCGTCGTCATCACCGTCGACGACGGCGACACCGACGGCGACGGCTTGTCCGATATCCAGGAAGAAGACCTCGGCACCGACCCGGAAAACGCCGACACCGATGGCGACGGCCTCCCCGACGGCCGCGAGGTCTTTGGCGGCAACCCCGCCCTGCCCAACAACACCATCACCAACCCCCTCGACGTCGACACCGACGCCGACGGCCTGTGCGACGGCGCGCGCGGCGCGACCTTCCGCGGCGAGACCTGCGTCTCGGGCGAAGACACCAACGGCAACGGCCTGCGCGAAAACAGCGAGACCCTGCCCACCAACCCCGACACCGACGCCGACGGCCTCGGCGACGGCACCGAAGTCCTGTCGAACTACCCCGGTCCCATCGACGCCTTCGCCAGCCGGCCCGGCGCCCAGACCAATCCCCTGAACCCCGACAGCGACGGCGATGGCCTGCAAGACGGCGCCGAAGACATCAGCCGCGACGGCCGCTTTCAGCCCGGCAGCACCGGTGCCCCAAACCGCGAGACCAACCCCACCGACCCCGACACCGACGACGGCGGCGAGAGCGACGGCTCCGAGCGCACCAACGGTCGCAACCCGGTGGACTTCCCCGATGACGACAATGGCCGCCTCGGTGACGACGACAACGACGGCTTGAGCAACACC
>CAJBHN010001203.1 GCA_903952805.1 uncultured Myxococcales bacterium
CGAACTCCAAACCAACGACCCTGACGCCGACGGCTTCTTGCGTGCATCCATTACGGCCTTCGTGGCCAGCGAACCCGTCGCCCTCGCCAAGGCCGGGTGCGCCGCCCGTGACGCCGCGGTCGACGACGGCCTCACGGTGCCCTGCCCCCTGCTCGACTTCGGCGCCGTCCCCATCGGCAATGCCCTCGACCCCATCGACACCCGCGCTGGCGTCAACCTGACGGTCACCGTCAGCAACGACGGCAACAAGGACCTCACGCTCCAAGGTGCGGTTGTGAGCGGTGGCGCCGACTTCGCCGTCGTCTCCGTGCGCCGTGGCAGCCAGGTGTTCTTTCCTCCCGTCGTCATCCCGGCGGGTCGCTCCGGCGACTGCGGCGAACTCACCGGCGCCGACAATCTGCTGCTTGTCGACGTGAAGTTCGCGCCAACCACCACCGGCGCGGCCGTGGGGACCCTGCAGATCCTCACCGACGGCGCTGAAGGCAGCCTGATCGAAGTCGCGCTCAGCGGACAGGGCGCCGACACCAACATTCTGACGAACCCCGAGATTGTCGTCTTTGGCGACGTCGCCGAAGGCGGCACCGGCACCGAGACCGTCCTGGTGCAAAACACGGGCACTGAAAACGCCAGCGTCAACGAGAGCTGCATCGACCTCGAGGACGACGGCACCTGCGACGGCTTGTGCACCGGCGCCGCCGCCGACCGCACCAACAGCGGCACCCTGGGGTGCACGGTCTTTCGCTCCAACGGCGACCGAGATGGCAAGGGCTTCGTGCTGGACCCCACCGACGCGGCTGTGGGCGGCAACGACGAGCGCACCATCGAACTCACGTGGTCGCCGACGGCCGCGACCCCGTCGATTCCGACGGCGGCGGTGTTGATTCTCAAGAGCAACATCAAGAACAACAAGGTCTTCAAGGTGGGACTGTCGGGCGGCAACGTCGGCATCCTCGACGTCACCTCACCCACACCGTGCGGCAACGACCAATGCGTGCAGGCCGAGGGCACCGCCGCCGACGTCTCCACCTGGACCGGCAGCACCACGCTGACCCTCACCAACAGCGGCAGCGCCACCTTGACCCTCGGCGCCATTGCCGCCGACGACGATACGCCCAGCACCATCGCCGACGACTGGACCATCGGCACGCCGTTGACGACGACGTTGGCCCCGGGCGCCTCGGCCACCGTGACCTTGAGCTACGCCAACACCCCCAACGACGCCAACGGCAACGACGGCTTCAATCTCATCATCGAGCACAACGGCGTGCTCAGTCGCTCACTGGTCTCCATCCGCATCATCCAGCCCCAATAGCCTCGTCGACATGGACCCAGGCACCAATCCAGCGCGCGGTCACGAGTTCCGTGGCCGCGCGCTTGTCTTGCTGGCCGTTGGCGTGCTGTCCGTTGGCGCCGCCGCCATCCTGGTCCGACTCGCCAATGCGCACCCGTTGACGGCGAGCTTCGTGCGGCTGGCCGTCGGTGGCGCCGTCCTGTTCACCGTCGTCGTCGTGACACGGCGCCCGCTGCCCCGGGGCCCGGACCTGCAGCGCGCCGTCGTCGCCGGCGTGCTGTTGGCTGCGCATTTCGGCCTGTGGATTGGGTCTCTGTCGTTGACCACCGTGACCGCCAGCGTGGTGCTGGTGTGCCTGCAGCCAGTGATGGTCGTCGGCGGCGGCGCACTGCTGTTGGGCGAGCACCTGCAGCGCCGCACGCTGGCCGGCATTGCCGTCGCCATGGTGGGCGCCTTCATCATCGCCAGCGATGTCCCCGCCGACGTCCCAGGCCTGGCAGACGCCGTCAGCGGCGGCACCAACCCCATCCTCGGCAACGCCTTGGCCCTCGCCGGCGCCGTCGCCATCGCTGCCTACGTCCTGGTGTTGCGCGATCAGGGCGGGGACGTGCTGGCGACATCGGCGGTGATCACGACGACGGCGGCTCTCACCGTGCTTCCCGTCGCCATCGCCGTCGGCGCGCCCTTGTGGCCCAGCGACACCACCACCGCGATGTGGCTGCTGGCGCTGGCGATTGGCCCCCAGGTCATTGGCCATACGGCGCTCAACGCCGCTCTGCGACGCCTGCCGGCCGCCGTGGTCTCCGGCAGCATTTTGGGGGAGCCAGTCATCGCGTCAACATTGGCGTTGGTGGTGCTCGATGAGCACGCAGGATGGCCCACCGTCGTTGGCAGCATCGTGACCATGACCGGAGTGTGGGTGCTCACCAGTCGACGCTGACAGCTCGCCGAGCCCAGCGCCGTCAGCCGCCGCCTTGGGCCGCCAGTCGAAACCGCGTGAACCCTGATTCGCCGCAGGTGCGCATGACCTTGGCCAACGTGGCGTAGGGCACGCGCTTGTCGACCTGCAGGAAAACAACCGGGATCTTGCTGTCGTCGTCGACAGCGCCCGGCTGGGCTCCCTTGGCGACCAGGTCTTTGAAGCGGTCCTGCATGTAGGTGTACAGGGGCACGATGCGGGAATCGCGCTTGGTATCGAGCACCTTGGCGTCGAGCGCGCCCTCGCCCAACACCACGACCTCGCGTTCGTTGACGGTGATGTGCTTCAAGCCAACGACGACGGAGATGAGATCCCCGGCCTCGGCAGCCTGAGCCGACGAGCGCGGCAGCTCGATCTCCATCGCAGCCTTCAGGCGATCTTCTTGCACTGAGTTGGCAATGATCAGGAAAAACAGCAGGTTGGCGTTGATA
>CAJBHN010001204.1 GCA_903952805.1 uncultured Myxococcales bacterium
CCCTCGCCCAGCGCTTGCGCGCGCCGCCGCCGCCGCCGCCGCCGACCCCCAAGAAGAAGCATCACAACCAGCACGGGTGAGCCCATGGACCGTCGACACTATCGGCCCTTTGTCAAGACCGTGGCTTCGACGTTGTGGGCGTCGTCGGTCATTGTGGCCCGGGATTTGGCGGGACGGCTGCGTCCCGAGGACGTCGACGACGTCATGCATCGCTGGGCCGATCAGGTGTATGCCCACGGCGAGGGTCGCCTCACGACCATCGGCGCCGACCAATACGCCCAGGCCAGTTCCGCAGACGGCGGCGCTGGCCGCGCCTGGGTCGTCATGACCAACCACCAAAGCCTGCTCGACGTGCCCACCGTGGTGCGCAGCTTTCCCGGTCGGGTCCGGATGGTGGGCAAGAGGGAGTTGTCGAGGCTGCCGGTATGGGGCCACGCCATGCGGGCCAGTGGCATCGTATTTGTCGATCGCAGCGACCGCGGCCAATCCATTGCCGCTTTGGAGTTGGCCAAGACGCAATTGCAGGGTGGCACCAGCATCTGGATCGCCCCCGAGGGGACGCGCAACCACGGTGATGAGCTTGGCCCCCTCAAGAAGGGCGGCTTTCATCTGGCTCGCCAGTTGGGCATCCCGATCGCGCCGGGCTGGATCGAGGGTACCCGCCACATCGTCAGCCCCGACAGCTTCGGCGTCCACCTGCATGGTCAGGTGACGGTCCGATGGGGGGCGCCCATCGACACCAGCGGCGTCGCCGAGGACGAACTGCCGGCGCTGATGCAGCAGGTGCGCTGTTCATTGCTGGCTTTGCAGGCCCAGAGTCGGTCCGTCGTCGCCGCCGGCTGAGCGGTCAGCGCCGGGCGAGCTGACGTCGACGGCGGGCGAGCAGCAACACGCCGGGGCCAAGCGCCAACGGGGCTGCGCTGGCGGCGGCGCACCCGCCCACTTCCGCCGCGGCGCTGTCGCCCTCGCCCAGGACGAGGTCGGCGCACTGGAAGTACATCTGGCTTGGGCTTGGGGTGTCGCTGGTGCTCATGATTTGCTGCAGTCGCAGGGTGCAATTGGTGCACTCGACGTCGGGCAGCGTGATCTGGGCCTCCCATTGGTCACCGCCGGTGCCAGCTGGATCGGGCTCGTTGTACAAGATGGTCGCGGCAAAATCGGCTTCGTCGGCGCCGTCGTCGTCGAAGCTGACGATCCAGCGACCGGTGTGGTCGATGGTCTCGGTCCACCGCATCGTGATGGTTTCGCCGGGGACAAAGCGCGTGAAACGGGTGGTGCGGCCGTCGCTGTCGTCGCTGCGACCGCAGGGCCCACCCTTCATGTCGTCGTAGCGGCGCTGGGGAGCGTCAAGCTGCACGTGGGCCCCGACGGCGCCGGACACCGTGAGCATCACGAGGGACAAGGTCACCAGCGTCGACTTCATGTCGACCACAATAGCACCGCGTGCGACCGCGTTGAGCGTTCAGCTTTGCTGTGACACCCAGACCGAGCGTCGGCGCTGCGCCGACCGGAGCCTGGTGACCACGCCGCCGCCGCCGACGACGACGACGACCGAAACGGAGCCCCATGAGCACGCCTTTTCAACATACCCCAGCCGGTCCCGTCATCTTCGGCGCCGGCGTCGCCGCCACCGTTGGCGACAAGACCTTGCTCAAGAAACACGAGCGCGTGCTGGTCATGACCGACGCCGTCGTGCGGCGTGCTGGCCTCATCGATGGCGTGCTCGCGTCGCTGGGTGAGCGGGCCACCATCGTCGACGACGCTGCCGTGCCCGATGGTGACTGCCAACACGTCGAAGCCCTCGCCGCCCGCGCCAAAGACGCTGGCATCACCGCCATCGTCGCGGTCGGCGGTGGCAGCGTCATCGACAGCGCCAAGGGCGTGGCCGCCGTGCTCGCCACGGGCAAGCCCCTGCATGAACTGGAAGGCGTCGCCCGCGTCCGCACCCGCACCATGCCGCTGGTGGCCATCCCGACGACGGCGGGAACGGGCTCGGAAGCCACCCAGTTCGCCGTCATCAAGGACCGCGGCGTCACCGACGGCGTCCCGACGCCCATCAAGCGCATTCTGGTGGACACCAACCTCATTCCCACACTCGCGGTGCTGGACCCGACGCTGCTGGTCGGCTTGCCCGCCACCGTGAGCTGCGCCACCGCCGTCGACGTCGTCACCCACGCCATCGAGGCCCTCGGCAGCCGCATGCGCAACCCCATCGGCAGCGCCATGGCCACCGAGGCGGTGCGCCTGATGCTGCGCGACGGCGCCCTCGCCCGGGCGCTGCGGACCCCTGGCGACCTCGACGCCCGGGCCGACTGCTTGATGGCGTCGCACCTTGCGGGCCAGGCCGTCAACACCAGCATGCTTGGGGCCTGCCACGCCCTCGCCCACGTCGTGGGGGCGGTTGCCGGCATTCCCCACGGCGTCGCCAACGGTCTGTTTCTCGTCGACGTCATGCGCATCAACGGCGCCAAGGTCGGCGACATCTACGGCCGCCTCGCCAGCGCCATCGGCGTGGTCGGCGCCTCCGACGACGTCTCGGCCCTCATTGGCGCCGTCGACGCCTTCGTCCATGACACCGCGGGCATTCCCCGGCGTCTGCGCGACGTGGCGCCGGGCCTGACTGAAGAAGCGCTGCCGGGCCTGGCGCGGGCGGCTGCTCTCGACCCCGATCTGCCCACCAATCCCGTTCGTCTCGATGAAGCGGCGTTGCTGTCGATTCTGCAAGCGCGGTGGTAAAGCCTGCGACGGAGTTTGCCATGCAGCACGACCAGACCGAGCCGCGCCACGACGACGACACTGACGATGATGTGTGGTGCGAGGTCGAGGTCCAAAAGGGCAGCCTCGTCAGCGTCTACCGCGGACGCATCAGCCGTTTGGCCCTGGTGGGCTGGCAGGAGGGCACGCTGCGCGGGGCCGTCGCCATCAACGACGTCTATTGGCCCTGGGACGACGGCTGCGGCAATGAGGGCTGGGTGGTCGTCGGTGGTACGCCGGGACCCTACGCCCACGGGACGGGCACGCTCTATGTCCGCGCCGACAGCATTCTGGTCGTCGTGACCATGCGCGATGGCAGCGAACGCGAGGCGCATTTGCTGTCGCCCCATACCCAGAACATCGCCGACGCCTGAGACGCCGACCTTGTCGAAACCGCCGACAGCCAATCAGGGGGCGTCCATGGCCGATGCCGATCCGACCGCTTCATCGCCGCCGACCGCCGCTGCCCCGACGACGCGGCCCCTCTACAGCCCGCATGCTTGGACCATCTCGACGTATTTCGCCGAAGGCTTCCCGTACAGCGTCGTCAACAACCTGGCTGATCTGTTCTTCACCGAGCACAAGGCGACGCTGCAGCAGATTGGTTTGACGTCGATGTTCCACCTGCCGTGGAACCTCAAGTTCTTCCTCGGTCCCTTTGTCGACGCCTATGCCACCAAGCGTCGCTGGTTGGTCGGCGTCGAGGTCTTGCTCACGGTGGCGCTGGTGGCGTTGGCCATCGCCTCGACGTTCACCACGGTGCTGACGGCGGCGGCGGCGGCCTTCATGGTGCTTGGCGTGCTGTCGGCCACCCACGACATCGCCGTTGACGGCCTCTACCTCGAAGCCCTCGACAAGGACGCGCAGGCCCGCTTCGTCGGGTATCGGGCGCCGGCTTATCGGGCGGCGATTATCGTCGTCACGGGGCCCATCGTGGTGTTGGCTCGCTACGCCGGCTGGACTGCTGCCTTCGCCGTCTGCGCCGGCATCATGGGCCTGCTGTTGGCCACCCACACCGTCATTCTGCCCCGCACCGAGACGCCGCGAGCCCCCTTCAAGGCCCTGTTGCGCCTGGTGCTGTCGCTGCCGGTGCTGCTGGTGGGCCTCGCCATCGTCGGCGCCATTGTGGCGGGTCGCATGTTCCTGTCGTCGACGGCGTGGCAGTCGCTCAAGGACACGGCGGCGGCAGCGCTGCCGACGTTGGCTGGGCCGGTGGGCAAAGTCGGTGTCGCCGAGTGGATTGGGCTGTCGCTGTTTTCGGTGTTGGTGCTGACGCTGGTGTTGTTGCCGGTCATCCGTCGACGGCTGAGCGCTTCGGGATCGTTTTACGGGCAGTCCTTC
>CAJBHN010001205.1 GCA_903952805.1 uncultured Myxococcales bacterium
GCGACGCTGTTTTTGCCATCGCCCACGTGCCCGGAGAGGAGCACCAGTCCGCCGGGCTTGTCGACGGCGTCGATGAGGCGCTGGTGGTCCGCCGCCGTCATGAAGGTGGCAGCGGTGGCACCTTGGCCGACGTCGTTGATGGCGATGAGCATCGTGTCCTCGTGTCGTGCATGTCAGGTCGTGGCGTTGGTCCCGGAGGCACGTGAACCCACGCGGACACGGTGACCGACGTCATCGAGAGTGCCGTCGGCGGGGACAGCGGCACTGTCGGCGAGGGCGTCGATGACCCCTGCGGTCTGCCATACGCCCTCGGACAAGAGCCGCTCGCCGGGGCGAGACCGGGTCACGAGTTCGACGACGTCATCGACACTGGCACCGAAAGAGTCGCGGCGCTCGTTGAGAGTCCGGTTCTTCCTATTCGTCGTCGTCGAGGTCGATACTTTCCATCATCACGAAGGGACCCGTCATGGAATCGGGGCTGTCGTCGATGATGTTGACGACGGACTTCGCCCGATCCTGAACGTACAGCGGTGGCAGTGGCATGCCCGAGGCTGACGACGGCAGGGTGTTCAGCACGAACCTGTCGGCGCGGAAGCCGGTGCTGATGGTCTGCATGTCGTCGTTGGCTACCGGATGGTGGAAGGTCGGTGCCGATACGACGGTGGGCTCGTTGTAGTCGTCTTCCATCATGGACGGGATGGCTGGCGGCGGCGCCGTCGGTGCCGACGTCACAACGTCGAGAGCGCTGTCGGCGGCAACCTCGGTGGTCTCCATGAGTTCCTCATCCATCGGGATGGGGACCGAGGCCATGACAGAGATCGTGTCCTGTTCGCCGTCGCCCAGCCGGCCGCGGATGACGCGGAACGCGTGGAGCACGTCTTCGGGGTCACGGAAGCGACGGCGCTCGGCGTCGACGAGCAGGAGCCCGTCAAACAGGTAGCGCAGCACGGGGTTCAAGCTCTCGCCGTGACGGAGGTTTGTGATGCGCCCGTGCATGATGTCGCCAAAGACCTCGCGCTCGTTGCCTTCGGTGGCTTTGCGGCCGACCGAGGCCTCGAACAACGTCACGCCGAGGGCCCACAGGTCTGTCATCCACGAGTAATTCTTGCCCGAAAACAGGTCGGGGGAGATGTAGCGAAAGGTCCCCCGCAGCACGCCCACCGCGGTCTGGTTGCCCTTGGAGAGCACCGACCGGGCAATGCCGAGGTCGATGAGGCAGGCGTTGCCGGAGCGGTCGACGAGGATGTTTCCCGGGGTCACGTCACGGTGGAGGATCTCCAGCGAGCGCCCGTCGTTGTCCTTCAGGTGGTGCAGGGCCGACAACGCATCGGAAATCTGCTCGCCGACGCGGGCAACCATGGCCGGCGGCAAGGCGCCGATGGTGTCGCGCAGTTCGCGCAACGAGGTCCCCTCGATGTGGTTGATGACGATGACGGGGCGTGGGCCGTCCATGAAAAAATCGAGGGTCTTGACGATGTGGGGATGACGCAATTGCATCCCGATGCGGGCTTCGTCCTCCATGCGCGCGGCGACTTCGGGGGTGCTGTGCAGGGGGATCTTGAGCACCACCGATTGGCCAGCGTGGTCTTCGGCAAGAAAGACGGAACCCATGCCCCCCTCGCCCAGCTTCCGTCGCACCCGGTATCGTCCAATGATCGCCACCGCCCATGGTGATTCGATATGACGGGCTCCCGTCAACCACGGGGCACGGTCGCCGCCACATCGGGTCACCTCCCACCCTGCTGCCGGTTCACGGCCGCGGCGAGCTGACCCTCAGCCGTCGATTCGACCCCGCGCCGCCACCTGGTGCTGCCGGTGATATGAGACCATCTCGGTCAACGGCCAGGCTGTCGAGACGTCGTGCCCGGTCGGCAGCGACCTTGTTCTGACCGAGCCGCCCGGGCCGGAGCGTGGGCGGCTCAGCTGCGCCCAACGAGGCAAGCGACGGACTGGAGCACGCCGCTGCGCCCAGAGTGGCGATGCGTCGCGCCAGGCTTCCGTCGGCCTCTCACCGACGCCTCACGGCGACACGGCTGTCAGCTCGAATGCAAGGTCGACCTCGTCGGCCACCTTCACCGCGCCGAAGAACGCCGAGTAGGGCGTGATACCAAAGTCGCTCTGGGCAATCGTCAGGGCGCCGCGGGCGACGAGGCGGTCGTCGGCGTCGACGCCGTAGTCGACCGTCCAGGTCACGGGTTTGTCGACCCCGTGCACGGTCAGCGTTCCGTCTACCTGCAGCTGACCCGCTCCGTCGACGTCACCGCGACACGCGGTCGAGGTGAAGGACAGAGTCGGGTGCCCCTCGGCGTCGAGTTGATCCGGGCCGAGCATCGAGTTCCGCACGCTCTGGCGGTCGCTGTCCGACATCTCGCTGTCGAGCCCCACCGCAGCGCGCAGAGGAGGCTCGTCGTTCAGCAGCGAACCCGTGACGACGTCGACGTCCATCGCACACGCCGTGGCGTCGCCAGGCAGAAAGGTGAAGGTGCCGGCCCACTCGGTGGCGCGCACGACGTGGTCGTGGGCGAAGCTGTTGGCGACTGCGCTCGGGTCACGCCAGACGAGCACGTAGAGAAGGCTGTCGACCGCCGACGACGTGGCCACGATGGGGGTCGGGGGGACGGGCGGCTCGTCCACCGGGGTGCCGCTGCCGGGGTCGCCGCTGCCGGGGTCGCCGCTGCCGGGGTCGCCGCTGCCGGGGTCGCTGCTGCCGGGGTCGCCGCTGCCGGGGTCGCCGCTGCCGGGGTCGCCGGCGTCTTCGCCGGGCAGCTCGAGCTGGCCAGGCAAGGGGCCGTTTGCTTCCTCGCCCGCCGGGTCACTCCCGGGGGCGTTCTGTTCGCCCGACGGGACGGGCTCGCCGCAGGCCAGGACCGCGAGCAGGAAGGAAAGAAGAGGCAGGCAGCGCGACATGGGGACTCCAGTAAGAAGTAGAGCGTCTTACTTCTAGGATGCCAGGGCCCTCGTCTGCGTCGCGCGCCCCAGCGGCGGATCCGTGTGGCTGCGCGGCGCCGGCGATGGTGTCGGCAATGGCGTCGGCAATGGTGTCGGCAATGGTGTCGGCGATGGTGTCGGCGATGGTGTCGGCAATGGTGTCGCCGATGGTGTCGCCGATGGTGTCGCCGATGGTGTCGGCGATGGTGTCGGCGACCCCAAGCCCCGGTCGGCTTTTTTGTCGGTGCTCGTGCCCACCGTCGAGGTCTTTCAGCGTCGACCAGCAGCTGTGGCTCGACGATGCCAGTGGGCAGGCAGGTCTGGCTGACCGGCACCTGGGAGCACGTCGGCGACGCGCAGGCCTTTCAAGGCGTCAAAAAGGGCGTCGATGGTCACAAAGGCGGCTTCAACGTAGGGGGCTTCAACGCCAATGTAGATGCCAGGGTTTGGGGCGCTGAAGTCCACCTCGAACTCGAGAACGATTTGACGGCGGTTGCCAGAACGCAGCGCCGACATCGAGGACGCCGGCATCATGAACACTTCTGTGTCTCCGCGGTGTTGCAAGCCGACCAGGAACAACGCGGCCTTGTGGGCTTCGGACGGGGCCAGTGGGCCTGCCTGCAGGGTGGCCAGCAGCCGGTCAATGTGTCGACGGTCTCCGTCGTCCATGCCCCACATCTGGCGAATGGGGTGCAGAGCCGCCGCCGCGGTCTGGTAGCTGAGCGGGGTCTGGGTCAGCAGATCACGAGCCACCAGCAGCAGGCGGGCTTCGATGACTTCAGTCGCGCGGTGCATGGTCGCTTTGCCCAACGCGGCTTTCAGCACCACATCGGCACCTTTGGTGCGCCAGGCCATCTGCCCGTTGGGCTGAAGCTCGGCGAAGGGCTGTTTTCGGGCTGCCTCCTGCCAACCGGGCAGCACGTCTCGCCTCTGCAGTCGAACGTTTCGAGCGTAGTGCTGGTTTGGAAACAGGTTGCCACCAAACAAGCAGGCCTCGCCCAGGCGCAGGGGCGAGGTGAACGACGACTGGATGGCTGTGTCGTTGAGGGCCAGCAGCGCATCGATCAGGCCTTGGCGGCCGCTCGTGCCGCTCGTGCCGCTCGGGCCGCACAGGGCCGTCACGGCGTCAGCGCGGGCCGTTTGCACGAAGGCCACCGCTGCATCACGCACCGCTTGAGCAGAAAGCGTTGGCGCTTTGGGTGCAGACATCGTCGGCGTGCGCAGCGCTGTCGTCAAAGGAGCGGTGGGCGGGGGAGCACGCATCAACAACCATACCTGGCCTGTGCGACCAGCACAGCCCTCGTCGTCGCGTCAGATTCGGCGGGTGGGCTTGGCTTTGACCCGACCTCGACGGCAGTGCCGCCACGTGACCAGAAAGCGATGCCCTCGCCCGCAGACAGTTCACCTTTTCCCCTTGCCCGCGCATGTTGCGAAGCACGGGGGGCTTCGCAGGCCCGCACATGGGTCTGCCTGCGCGTGCGACGGCGGTTCTGCACCAGGGACGAACGCGACTGTCAACGCCATCCGATGCATGATTCGCTCCTCGGTCTCTGCAACGGCCTCTGATGCCGAGAGGCGCGCGTCTCAACGTTCCTCTGGTGCTCAGGGTTGCTTGAGCATTCTCCCCAATCGGGCGTCGTATTCCGCCTGGGAAATCGGGCCAAGGCCAGCGACCATCTTGACCATTTTCTCCACGTTGAAAGCGACGAAGAATTTCTCGGTTCGAATGCCCGCCGTATCGATGGTCACCGTATCTCCAATGGGTGTGGTTCTCATGCTGCGCACTGCATGACCTGATCGACCGTTGTGATGGTGAGTTTGTAGGTCGCAGCCAAAAGACACATCGCTTCATCGAATCGGTCGCTCTGGACCCAGCCGC
>CAJBHN010001206.1 GCA_903952805.1 uncultured Myxococcales bacterium
ACAGACCCTCCAGAAGGACAGCAGGCGAGGTGACAAACGACGAAGTCGTTTTCACCTCAGCCTGCCAGGCCTGAACACGATCGACTGACGCCAAAACGCGCGGGGGCCCGGGTTCTGCGAGAACAAAGCGTCGGTGCTTCGCCGGGCCTGAATGGCCGACGGTTGCTCGTTTCCAGACGGCAGAGCGCTTCGCTGCGCCAGAGACGCGTTGTCTCACTGCCAAAGATCTCGGTTCGGCAGGTGCATTTCTCTGGCTTTCTCGCGTATCGTTTTGGCCGCTGCGACAGTTCACACATCCGCTTCGGATCCCGAACCCGCCGACAGGAGCCTTTCGATGCGCCGTCATCTCCCCATCACCGCACTTCTTCTGCTTGCCGGTGCATGTGCGCCGCTTCCAAGCGGCGACGGCACTGACCAGCCGCCCGGCACCGACGGAGGCGAAGGCGAAGGCGAAGGCGAAGGCGAAGGCGAAGGCGAAGGCGAAGGCGAAGGCGAAGGCGAAGCCGGCGAAGGCGAAGGCGAAGGCGAAGGTGAAGGTGAAGGCGAGCCGTTCACGTGTACGCCTGGCGCGAACCTCGGTCCGTGCAGCGACGGCGTTGGCCTGTGCAAGCGCACCGCCGCGCTGACGTGCAACGCGACGGGCGATGGAGCGTCGTGCCCGGCTACGGCGGTGGCGCCGACGGCGACCGACGACGCGAACGACAACCGCTTCGACGACGACTGCGACGGCGAGATCGACGAGGACTTCGTCGCAGAGCCGCTGTCGGGGACAGGCCCCATCCACGTGCGCATCCGGTCCACCGACGGCGCGTCGGTCGCCGGTGCGCAGGTTGAGATCACGGGCGGGGCCAACGCCTCCGGGCTCACCGACGAATCCGGTGACTTTGTGGTGGAAGCGCTCTCTTTCGGCAGCATCCACCTTGAGGTGACGGCCGACGACTACGCGCCGGTGCGCTACACGCTCCTCCACGCACCGGCCAGTGCCGGCTCGCTGCTGGAGTACGTCGTCAAGCCCGTCGAGGTCTTCACGTTCTCGTCGGAAGAAGGCGGCGTCGCCACCGTCGGGGGCGCGACCGTCACGCTGCCGGCGGGCGGCTACGTCAACAAGCTCAACGGCGACCCCGTGGTCGGCCCGCTTGAGGTCCGCGTCGCCTACTTCGACGGCGCCGTCGAAGCCGACATGCGGGCCTCGCCGCCGCTGTACCGCACCGACGAGGGCCCGGACGGGACGCTGGACACCTTCGGTATGGTCGACGTCGAACTCTTCATCAACGGCGAGCCCGTTCAGCTCGGCGCGGGGACGCAGGCGCAGCTCGACCTGCCGCTCGCGCAGTACGCCGATTCTCTGGCCATCTACCGCACGATCTATCCGCAGGCCCAGACGATCCCCGCCTGGTCCTGGAACGACGTCGACGGCGTTTGGGTGCGCGAGGGCGACGGCGAGATCGTCGAGGTCGAGGGCGAGCTGCGCTGGCAGGCGGCGGTGACGCACTTCACCCGCTGGAACGCCGACGCCTACTACGGCGAGTGGGACTTCGCGTGCTGGTGGGAGGGCTGCTACACCTGCAACAACGTGCCGTCGTGGATGCGCTCGTGCGGCACCGACACCGGCAGCTGCCAGGCCGGTCAGTTGGCCTGCTGGGACGACGGCGGCCACCAGGTGCACCTGTACGACGGCGGCTGCACGACTGGACAATGCAACGAATACATCTGCCAAGGCGAAGTCGGGCCGACGGGCGAGCGCTGCAACGGCCAGGACGACGACTGCGACGGCGGCACCGACGAGGGCTACGGCGTCGGCGCCGGCTGCGCGGCGGGCGTCGGCCAGTGCCGTCGCACCGGCAGCGTGCAGTGCAACGGCGGTGGCAGCGCGAGCTGCAATGCGACGGCGGCAGCGCCGAGCACCGAGGTCTGCAACAGCCTCGACGACGACTGCGACGGCCAGACCGACGAGGGCCTTGGCCTTGGCAACTCGTGCACGGTCGGCGAGGGCGCATGTGCGCGCACCGGCCAGCTTGTCTGCGGGGTCAACGGCACCGTCGTGTGCAGCGTGGCAGCAGGCGCGCCTTCGGCCGAGACCTGCAACGTCGTCGACGACAACTGCGACGGCGCCGTCGACAACGGCATCGGCAAGGGCGATTCGTGCACGGTGGGCGTCGGGGCCTGCGCAAGAACGGGCACGAAGATCTGCGGCACGGGCGGCACGGTCGTCTGCAGCGTCTCGCCCGGTACGCCAGGGACCGAGACCTGCAACGACATCGACGACGACTGCGACGGCACCGTCGACGACAACCCGCGCGTCACGGTCGGCGACGGCACGATTGTTCCGCGCATCAGCGGCCAGGCCGGCGGTGACTGCACGCTCGGCTCGTGCACCGGTACGTTCCAGTGTACCGGCGGCGTGGATTCATGCGTCGATGCGCTGACGTCGACGGTGTACTCCGACCCGGCGGTCGCCGACATCTGCCTGAACACGACCGGCTGACGCAGAGATGCGCATGGAGCACCAGCTCGCTGCCCGACGACGTCGACCGCCCGCCCCCCGGCGGGCGATCCCGTCGTTGGCTGCGCGCTTGGTGCGTGCGTTTACCGTCGTCGGTGCCGTCGCTGCCGCTGTGCCGTAACGGCGGCGGCGGCGCGGAGCTCGCGGTCAGGCGGGGGCAGGTCGCCTGCAACAACGGCGCTCTGCCGCGAGTCAACGCCGTCCGCGTGATCAACGACGATCGTCGCCGCCATCATCGCCGCCATCGTCGCCGGCCACGTCGACACCGCGACGACGTGGGGAGGCGGCATCAACAACTTCCCGCGCTTCGTGGAGGTCTGCAACGGCGTGCCGAACCGAATCATCGGCTCCCTCGTGATTGGCTACCGCAGCGTCTCCCAGCGACAGCGCTACCACTTGTTTTCGTACCGGCCGCCGGATCGTCTGTGGAGCTTCGACACGAACCTCGCGAGCCCCGCGCGCCAGCCACCCGGCACCCCGAACTTCTTCGTGCAAGCGGTCG
>CAJBHN010001207.1 GCA_903952805.1 uncultured Myxococcales bacterium
GCTGCTGTCCTTCTGCAGCTCGCCCTGCATCGCCGCGGCCATCTCGGACAGGATGATGACGGCGTGGGACCACAGGATGCGGTTGAGGTCTGGCGGCGGGATCTCCTTGACGACGGCGCCACCGGCCACGAGGGCCTTGATGGCCTCGTCACAATGCTTGACCACGTCGACGTCGGCGTCGGCAAAGTACGGGCGACACACGCCAATGCGCACGCCGCTGAGGTCGCCATGCTCGAAGTCCGCCACCGACGGCGGCGGCTGCCCCAGCGACGACACGTCGTGACCGTCGGAGCCGGCGATGATGGCGTAGGCGGCGGCGACGTCGGCGACGGTGAGGCCGAGGGGGCCGGCGTGCCCCGGCGTCCAGCACAACGGCGGGATGCCCGTCTCGGGGATGCGACCATGGGTCGCCTTCAAGCCGACGACGCCACACAGGGCCGCCGGAATGCGAATGCTGCCACCGCCGTCGGCGCCAATGCTGATGGGGCACAAGCCCGCTGCCACCGTCGCCGCTGACGCCGACGACGACCCACCGGTGATGTGGGCCTTGTTCCACGGGTTGCGACAGGGACCGTAGTGGGGGTTCAGGCCGATCGGGTTGATGCCGATCTCGTTCATGTTGCCCTTGCCCACAATGAGCGCGCCGGCGGCGCGCAGGCGGGCCACGATGGTGCTGTCGGCCGTCGCCACCTCGTGGCGAAAGTTCGTCCCCAGCGTGGTGGCGAAACCCTTGATGTCGAGTTCGTCCTTGATGACGACGGGGACGCCGTCGAGGACCGAGCGTGGCGTGCCGATCTTGAAGCGACCAGCCGATGCCGCGGCGTCGGCGGCGAGTTCCTCGGGCTTTCGCGCGATGAAGAAGCCCATGCCGTCGGCGGCGAAGCGGCGTACCGCCTCCTCAATGCGCGCGGCCGTGTCAGCGGGGGACGCCCCACCCAGATAGGCACGGTGAAATGAGGCGACCGTTTCCCGATCAACAGCGTTGTCGGCGGCGACGACCTCAGCAGCCATGACGGTGCTGGCTCCGCTTCGTGGCAGCGGATCGGGATGCGGCAGCGAGGGCGGCAGCGGCGACGCGCTGCCCGGACTCTGGGCTCGGAAGCGCAAGAAGCCCGAATCCGCCAACAGCTTGTCGGCGATGATGCCGCCGACGGGACTCTCCAGAGCAGCCACGAAGGCCTTCAGGGCCACACCACTGACGCGGGGAGCCTTGACGGGGTCGCGGGTGTAGGTGCTGCTCATGTCAGGTTCCTGGGGCGGGAGTATGGCGTGCCGTCACAGCCGTTCGACACAGAATGCTTCGGTGATGCTGTCTTGACCGCCAAAAATGAAGATGCGGTCGGCGGGTGGCTGACCGTTGACGTCGGGCAACGCGATGACCGACGGCGACTGCAAGCGCGGCAAGCGCACCGGCTGAAACGCGAAACTGCTTGGGACAAGCACGGTGGTGAAACGGTCGACCGACACCTGCAGGATATCATTGCGGGCGGTAAGGCCATCGGTGCCCCCCACGAGGACAATCGGGCCGCTGTCGGTCGTTACCGCCCCGGCGAAGGCCACCGGATATGGCAGGGGCTGACGGGCGGTCCAGGTCAGCAGTTCAAGGTCGAAAGTCCAGATTTCGTCGGTCACGATCTCTTGCCCCGCACGCTGCACCACGCCTCCCATGACGACCATCGTCGAGCCAACGCGGACCACGGCGGCCCCGTAGCGGGGGTCGGGTCCCCCGTCGGTGGTGACGGCCACGACGTCGCCAGTGTCCTGGTCGCCTCGAAAGAGCTGCCCGCTGGCCAGGCCGTCGGCGTCACGACCGCCAAACACGTAAAACCCGGTGCTGTTCTCCACAGCCATGGCGTCACGCAGCGGTGGCAAGGGCGCCAGGGAGGCGACGTTCTCGACGAGCTGCACCCGTCCGTCGATGGTGAAGTCGACGGCGCAGCTGCCGCGGCTCAAGCCTCCCGTGCGCAGTTCGCCTCCCACCAACAACAGGCCGCCCGTCTGTCGATTCAACGACGCCATGCCGTCGACCAGGTCGCAGGATCCGCCCTCGCTGGCAGTGCTGTTGGGGTCGAGGGTGGCCTGCTGCCAGACCTCGCCCGTCTGGATCCAGGCGTCGAAAGGCCCCGCCGCGCCGCGACCAAAGACGATGCCGAAGGCGGAGCCCTCCAACGACGCCGACGCGATGGCGGCGCCGGCGCGGCGACCGGGTTCCGCCGCTGAGAAATCGCGCTCGATGGTGACCTGGGGTTTAATGCTGGCGTCTTGCTGGACCACCACGGTGTAGCGTCGGTCGGAGCGGGGAGCGAAGTCGACGCAGGCGCCGGTGTCGTCGTCGCAGCAGGCAGAGACGTCGTCACACAGCACACCGGGGGCCAGGCCGGTGCACGACGCGACACAGGCGTCGCCGTCAGTGAGCGTCGCCACCCGGCGGTTGTCAGCGCAGCCCGCGCCAACGACCGGGGCACACAGCCCCGTCGAGGCGTCACACATCTCCCCCGACCCACACGGCGCCCCCGCACCACAGGAGGCCACGCAGACGTGGGCAAGGGGGTCGCAGACCGCGCCGGCGCCGCAGTCGCCCAAACGGGCACACGAGTTCGCCGGTACCACCCCGGTCGCCGGCACCCGCCACGCATATGCTGCCCCGCCAAACGAAATCGAGCCGCTGTCCACTCGCGGCGGCGCCTGGCGGCGCTCGACGCCAAAGACGACGGAGCCGCCGAAAATGCCGCCGACGACCAAGCCGCCGCTGCCGTCGCCGACCACCTCTGTGACGTCGACCTGCGCGTTTGGTCCCTGCGGACGGGTGGGGGCCAGGTCGACGAAGGTCCCCTGCCCCTCGAGACCGCCGCTGACCTCGACAACGAAGGCGCCCACGCCTGGATCCCTCGGACCCGCGAGGGCTGCGCCTGCGGCAAACACCGGCAACGCTTCACCAACCACCGCAGCGACGGTCGCGGTCGTGGAGCCGGCCAAGATCAGCCGACCGTCAATGTGCGCCAACACGCTGATGACGGCGTTGTTGGCCAGCGGACTGCTCAACCGGGTCAGGCGCTGGCCGACGCCA
>CAJBHN010001208.1 GCA_903952805.1 uncultured Myxococcales bacterium
CGCTGCGCTTGCGCATCGAGGCCAACGGCAGCTTCAGGCGCTCGTTGTTCCGCAAGATGGCCTCGTGTCGCTGCAAGTACGCCCAGTACAGCGACGTCAGCGGACAGCCCCCCTCAGCAACGGGCTTCTTCGGCGAAAAAGCGCAGCCGCGACAGTAGTCGCTCATCTTGTCGACATAGGCAGCACCCGCGATGTAGGGCTTGGTCGTCATGACGTCACCGACGGCGAAGGTCCCCATGCCCAACACGTTGGGCTCGACGACCCAATCGTAGGCGTCGGTGTAGGCGGCCCAGAACCAGTCGGTCAGCTCCCGCGGCGATACGTCGAGCAGCGCGCCGATATTGGCGAGCACCATCAAGCGGGTGATGTGGTGGCTGTAGCCCTCGGCCCAGACGTCCTCGACGACGGTGTCCAGACAACGCAGACCACTGGGGGCTCCTTGCCACGGCGTGGGTCCCGACGTCGGCCAGTAGGCCGCGGGCAAGGGCAGATGGGCACCCAGCACCGAAGGCAGACCGTTGACGTCGCCACCGGGACCGGTGCGGAAGCCATCGGTGGCCTCATGGACGCGGTGCACAAACTCCCGCCACCCAAGCACCTGACGGATGAACCCCTCCTGCGACGACAGCGGCAGTTCCAGGGCCGTGACGTCGTCAACAATGCGACGTGGCAGCAGGCGATGCAGGTTCATCAACGGACTGATGCGGGAATGAAACAGCCCCCGGGAACGAGTGCTCATCGCATCTTCGAAGGGTCCGAAATGCGGCAGGCACGACGCCATGGCCCAGGCCCACAGCTGCTCGGCGTCATCGATGGTCGCGGGGATGGCGCCGGCGTCGAGTTCACCCGGGTGGTTGCCAAAGCGACGGCGCACGAGGTCCACGACTTCGGCGGTGATGTCGTCGACGACAAAGCGGGGTTGCGTCGGCGCCAGCGGCACCCCCTTCCACGGCTGGCGGTTGTCGCCGTCGAAGCTGAAGCGGCCGCCGAGGGGTTTGTCCCGTGCGTCCATCAAGATGCCCGTCCGTCGACGGATGGCGCGATAAAACGCGTCCATGCGCCAGGGCGCCTCACCGGTCTTTGAGGCCTGCTGGAAGTCCTCGTCGGTGCTGAGCCAGCCCTCGTGGGGCAGCAGGCGCACCAGGCCCTGCTCGACGAGGGGACGCAGGTCCTCGCGCAACTCCCGTTCAGCCGGGCGCATGCAGTGGACGGGACCGTGCTCAGCGGCAAAGGGCCCCAGAGCCGAGGCGTAGTCGCCGTCGGCGACGACATGCAGCACGCGACGGCCGCTGGCGGCCACCTCCAGGGCGAAGTGGCGCAGGTTGGTCAGCAGCAGGGCCAACTTTTGGCGATGGTAGGGGCGCCGGTCGGCCTTGGCGGGACACTCGACAACCACGACCCCCAGCGCCGCTGGCGACGACCGCGACAACGGTCCAATCGCTGTCGTCAGCTGATCGTAGGGCACAAAGACAAAGGCCGCCGGCGGGGGCGTCGTCTGATTGAGGAGCTTGAGGCGGCTGGCAAAGACGGTCATGCCCCTTGGATGTCGGGACCGCCGCCGGGGTCGCGGTCGTCGTCGTCGTCGTGGTCGTCGTCGTCGTCGTCGTCGTCGCCGTCGTCGCCGTCGCCGTCGTCAGTTGTGGAACGACACCGACAGCACCATCTCGAGGCCGGCACGGATCCCGACCGTCTGCTTGTACTCGACGACCCCCTGCTTCACGACGATGCGGTGCTGGCCCGTGAACAGCTCGATGGGTTCGATGGGCGTCCGACCGACCTTCTTGCCGTCGACGATGACGTCACAGCCGGGAGGTGCATCGATGGCGAGGGCTCCCTTTTCGAGCGCGAGGTTGACCGACTCCTTGCCCCCGGCCTTGAGCACCACTGCCCGGCGGACCGTCGTCCCCTGGCCAGTGCCGACGATGGTGTGCTTGCCGGCAGGCAACTCCAGCGTCGCGCTGCCCTCGCCGACGTCTTTGCCGTCGACGGTGAGGGCCAGGCTTGGTGAC
>CAJBHN010001209.1 GCA_903952805.1 uncultured Myxococcales bacterium
ACAAGCCCGCCAGTGAACGCACGCTGCGTCGACTGCCGCGCATGCTGTCGAAGCTCGCAAACAGCACCGACAGGGCCACCAGCACGGCGGGCAGGATCCGCCGGGGAACCGTCAGCTCGTCGATGGGGCGCAGGCGCAGCACGCCGACAAAGCTCAACAAGTCGCGGGCCGCGCCGTCGCTCAAGACGTCGTCGTTGCCCAGAAAGCGACGGACATCGGCGTCGATGAGGCCCATCGCCGACGGACGGCTGTCGACGCCCACCAGGGCGCAGGTGAGCTGGTGCATCAGCTCGGCGAACGGCAGAAATGTCGCTGCTCCACCGCTGCGCAGGCGACTCTCCGCCTCGGCCACGATGCGACGCTCCAGCGCGATGGCGTCGTTCCACGACACGTCGGTGGGCTCTGGCAGCGTCGGGTGCCCGGTGCGGGGCACCTGGGTGCGCACCATCTCCAGGGCGAGGCCATCATGGGAGAAGTCCCCCGTCGACGACGGCACCGACGTCTGCAGCGGACACAGCAGGTCGGGCAAGACCGCCAGCGCATCGCCAACGCCCATCAGGATCGAAAACGGGAAGAGACGGCAGCCCGTCGGCTTGTGCTCACGCCCCAGCACATATTCAAGGCGACAGCGCTGTTTGCGATCCAGAAACCAGCACTTCTCCGGCGGCGGCGCCAACGACATCAGCGGCCCGCCATTGAAGCCCGGCGAGGCAAAGAGCGCCGCCCTGGGCTGGGCCTGCAGAATCGTCACCAACTCGCGGCTGCGACCAATGCCCAGGGGCTGGCCCTTGCAGCACGGCGCCGAGCACGTGTCGCAGGCATAGCGCAGGCTCCCCGACGGGAACGGGAAATACACGGGGCGCCCGGACAGCAGGTGGACGCGCGAGACCGTGCCACCGTCGTCGTCGAAGTCGTCGTTGTTCATTCGTTGCTCATTCGTCGCCCACACCCTTGCGGCCGCTGTCGCGCACGTCGAGATTGTGCTTCTTCATCAACGTGTAGAGGTGTTTGCGGTCGATGCCGGCAGCGCGGGCGATCGCGGACACATTGCCAGCACTGTCGGCAAAGAGCCGACGAAAGTAGGCGGCCTCAAACCCATCGAGCAGCTGCTCCTTGGCGTCTTTGAACGGCAGGCTGCAATCGGCGCTCAGCGACACATGGTGGTCGTCTGGGGCCCCCAACGACACCGGCATCGGCGCCATTGGGGTGCTCGTCCCCGGTCGCGGCGGCGCCACCAACGGCGTCACCGTCGGCAGTGCCGCGGCCGGCGTCGACAACGACGACGACGAAGACAACGACGACGACGACGACGACGACAACAGCCCGCCGGCGGGGCCGAGCATGTCGGTCGGGTCGGTGTCGAGGTGCAGGGCCCGCTCAATGACATTGCGCAGCTCGCGCACATTGCCGGGAAAGGGATGGCGCATCAGCTGATCGACGACAGCGGGAGTGAAGCGCGCCAACAGGCGCTCGCCCCCCTTTTGACTGCGGGCGAAGGCGCTCGCCAACAGGGGAATGTCCTCGCTGCGCTCGCGCAACGCCGGCAGCGGCAGCGTGAAGACCGCAAGGCGAAAGTAGAGGTCCTCGCGAAAGCGCTTTTCCTGGACCTCGCGCCACAGGTCGAAGCGGCTGGCGGCGATGATGCGCACATCGAGTTTGATGGCCGCGTTGCCGCCGACCCGACGCACCTCGCGCTCCTCCAGCACGCGCAACAGCCGGGGTTGCAGATCCAGCCGCAGGTCCACCAGTTCGTCGATGAACAACGTCCCGCCCTGGGCCCGCTCCAAGGCTCCCTGACGCATGCGCTCGGCGCCGGTGAAGGCGCCCTTCTCATGCCCAAACAGTTCGCTCTCGATGAGGTTTTCGGCGATGGCGCCGCAGTCGACGGTGATGAACGGTCCGTTCTTGCGGGGCGAGGCGGCGTGGATGGCCTGGGCGACGGCGCTCTTGCCGGTGCCGGTCTCGCCGAAGATGACGACGGTGGCCTCAGTCTGGGCCACCCGCGCCAGCAGCGTGAACAGCTGACGCATGCGCACCGAAGAACCCACCAGGCTGCCGAAGCGGTCGACGGCAGCCGGCTGGATGTCCATCGCCTTGAACACGGGCTCAAAGCGCAGCTGGGCCTGCCCCGCCCGCAGCACCGTGCCCGGCCGCAGCCAGGCCTCCTTGATGCGGAACTGATCGATCCACGTGCCATTGGTCGACGTCAAATCGCGGATGACGAACGCCCCCTGCTCGCTCTCGATGCTGAAATGCGTGCGGCTGACGGTGGGCTCGGTGAGCACCAGGTCGCATTCCTCGCCCTTGCCCACCACAAAGGGCGTCCGTTGGACATCGACGACACGCCCGGCTTCGGGGCCCGTCAGCACCACGAGTTGGGAGCGACGCTCGGTGAAGCCAGGGTCGCCGCCCTTGATGTCGGCGTGAACCTGCGTGGTGGGAATGCCGGGGAGATACTGTTTCGCCACGGTGGCGACGCTAGTTCTACTTGGTCGGGTGCGCAATTGACGTCGACCGGGATTGATGATCTGCGGAGGCATGCGTGCTGCGGAACTCCAGAAGCTTGATCATGACCTGACCAACTTTGTCGATGAG
>CAJBHN010001210.1 GCA_903952805.1 uncultured Myxococcales bacterium
CATTGAATACTGACCACGTCCAACAAGAGGGCGCCCGGTGCCTCACCAGCGGAGCGAGTGGGAACCACGCCGCCCCGGGGCCCGAAGGGTTCCCCTGTGGGCGAGGGGCAAGGTACATCCCAGCGCTCTTTGGTCGAGCCCACGTCGTGGGCGAAGACCAAAGAGCGCTCGGGATCAAACAAAGACCGGTGCCACCCTCGGTGCGCTCGATTGCAGGAAGCGCACGAGGGCGTCGGCGAGACCGGGGTTGCGGCTCCAGCCGTCGTCGATGCCCTGCCAGTTCGAGCCGCCGAAGCCGCGGGCGTCGAGGAAGTTGCGCAGGTCGTTGCCGGTGCGCACGCGGCCGTCGGCAATGCGGACGACGAGAGCGTCGACATGGTCGGCGGCCGGGTCGCTGTTTGGCATCAGCTCGACGCCGGTGAGGATGTCGGCGAGGTACACCGCGTAGCGCTGTGGGGTGCTCGTCTGAGCGTCGTGGTAGGCGAGGTTGAACTGCGCGAAGCCACGCATGGTGTTGCCGGTGCCGCCGAGCACGGTGAAGAAGTCGGTGCCGCTTGCGCCCTGGCCGTAGACCTCGGTGCCGCCGATCGCGAGGGCCATCGCGAGGGCCGCGCGCCCTTGCGATGTTGTTGGTGAAAACCGCGCGTCCAGCGCCACGAGCCGGGTCGCGAGCTGCTCGAGGCTGCCATAGCCCCGCGGCAGGCTCAGGGCGCCGACGACGTCCACGCCGAGGGCGTCGATGCGGGCGTTCAGCGCCTGCAGCGTCGTCGGGCCGAGTTCGCCGGTGCTCGTGATGCGCTGCGAGCGCTGGAAGTCCTGCAGCGCTGCCCGCGTCGCGCCGCCGAAGGCGCCGTCGACATCAACGCGGTGGCCGGCCAACGTCAACAAGCGCTGCAGGGTCTCGACCTCGATCCCCCGGGCGCCGAGGCCGAGCGTCTGCCCACCGGCCACCGACGGAAAAAGGGGGCCAATGGCGATGTCGGGCCGCCGCGCCTCGGCGACGCGCAGCGCCAGCAACGTCGTTGGCCCCACCCGCCCGGTCGCGGCGACCCCGGCGTCCTGCTGGAACTGCGTCACCGTCGCCGTCGTCGCCGGTCCGAGCGTGCTGTCGACCCCGACGCTGTAGCCAAGCCGGTTGAGCCGCCGCTGCAGGTCGCGGACCGCGAGGCCCTGGTCGCCGAGCTCGAGGATATCCCCCGCGACCACGGCCGACTCCACCGTGGCCGTGGCCGCCGTCGAGGCCGTCGCGATGTCTGGCGCCGTCGACGACGAGTTGGCGAACGCCTCGTTGACGGTGAGGGGCGCCGCGGGGCGGACCTCGACCGGACGAAGGAGGGACAGCAACGCGGGCGGAGGAGGAGCGACAGACGGCATGGGGGTGGTTTCGGATGGTGTCCAGCTTTGGTGCGCGTGGTCGGTCGAACGACCGACCCTGGATGCAGACGAGCATCGACCCGGATGTCGTGGCCTTCGTCACGTCGCACCGGGTGGAGCCCTGGCCCACCAGGGTGTCGCTGCGCTGGGGGCTGCGTGGTCGTTGCTGCCTGCCGCCGCCGAGCGTCGCGCCAATTCTTGCGCGCCAGCCGACGCAAGAACCAGCGCCGCTCCACGCTCGCTCGGCCCACACCGTCGACGACGGATTCACGCGCTGCGAGTGATCGGCGCCGCTGACGCACAAGCGCGCGCACCACCTCGACGGACGCTCGTCGAGAGGTCAGCGACGACGGAGAGAGACCCAGGGGGCAAGACGCCGACGAGCAGCGACGACCTCGCCAGCGGAGCCCGTCATGCGTCATGCGGTCGTCAGCTCTCGTGGCGCAGGGCCTCGATGGGCCGCAGCCTGGCCGCCTGCCGCGCCGGCAAGAAGCCAAAGACCACGCCGATGACGACGGAAAAAGCCATCGGCAGCAGCAGCACCGGCCCATCGACCACGAGGGGAATGCCGAATTGGCGGGTGGCTCCCCAAGCCCCCAGCAGGCCAACGACGATGCCGGCCAGGCCTCCCACCGTCGACAACACCATGGCCTCGACCAGAAACTGCAACATGACATCGCGGGCGCGGGCCCCCAGCGCCAGACGCAAGCCAATCTCGCGGGTGCGCTCGCTGACGGCGACCAACATGATGTTCATGATGCCGATGCCTCCCACCAACAAGCTGATGGCGGCGACGGCGGCGAGAAACGACGACAACACGCCGGTGATGGCCCCCACCATTTGCTCGATTTCTTTCATGTCTCGCACGAAGAAGTCGGCGTCCTCGTCGGGGCCCACGTGCCGGCGCTCGCGCAACAGGGCGATGATGTCCTCCTGGATGCGGCTGGTGTCTTCGCCGTCGACGGCAGAGGCGATGATGGACGACACGTCGTCGTTGCCGACAATGCGCCGATGCATGAACGACAGCGGCACCATCATGGTGTCGTCGGGGTCCATGCCGGTGGCGGCGCGACCCTTGGCCTTCAAGATGCCCACCACCCTGACGACGGCGCCGTTGATGCGCAGCTCCTTGCCCAGGGCATCTTCGGCGCCGAAGAGTTCCTGGCGGGTGGTCTCGCCGACCAAACAGACGGCAGCGCCCGTGCGCTGGTCCTCGTCGGTGAGGGGGCGGCCGCTGCGGATCTGCCACTTCATGGCCACCAGGTAGTCCTCGGTGACGCCGACGGCGGCGGTGGACCAGCTGGCGCCGGCGCGCACGACCCGCACCGGTGAGCCCGTGACGGCGGCGACGGCTCGCAGGCCCTGAACGCTCTTGGCGATGACGTCGGCGTCGCCGTCGGCGAAGGCGTGGGCCGCGCCGCGGGTCGGGCCCCCCATGCCGGGTTGGCCGGGAGAGATGAACAACAGATTCTGCCCGAGACCGGCCAGCTGGCCCTGGATGTCGGCGGTGGCGCCGCGGCCGAGGATGACCATGGCGATGACGGCGGCGACGCCGATCATGACCCCCAGCGTCGTGAGGGCCGCCCGCAGCGGGTTCTTGAGCATCTGACGCAGAGCGATGACGACGGCTTGCAGCAGGATCATGGCGACACCGCCACCGCGCGCGGCGGCCGCAGCGACGTGGGCGCCTCGTTGGTCTTGTCCTCGACGATGAGGCCGTCTTTGAAGCGCACGATGCGGCGGGCGTAGACGGCCATGTCGGGCTCGTGGGTCACCATCACAATCGTGATGCCGCGTTGGCGATTGAGGGTCGCGAGAATCTCCATGATCTCCGTCGCCCGCCCCGAATCGAGATTGCCCGTCGGCTCGTCGGCCAACACCACCGAGGGCTCCGACACCAGCGCGCGGGCAATGGCCACCCGCTGCTGCTCGCCGCCCGACAGCTCACTGGGCAGATGATGCTCGACGCCACTCAAGCCCACCGCCGCCAGCGCCGTGCGGGCCATGATCCGTCGCTTCCCCGTCGAGATGCCGCGATACACCAGCGGCAGCTCGACGTTCTCCAACGCGCTGGTGCGGGCCAACAGATGAAAGCCCTGAAAGACAAAGCCCAGGTAGTTCCGCCGCAACAACGACAGGTCGTCGCCACCCAGCGTGGCGGTATCGAGCCCGCGAAAAAATGAACTGCCGGCCGTGGGGACATCAAGACACCCCATGATTTGCAACGTCGTCGACTTCCCCGACCCCGATGGCCCCATCAACGCGACGAATTCACCGGCGCCAATGCGCAGGTCGATGCCCGCCAACGCCCGCACCGCTCCCGTGCCCTGCCCGTAGACCTTGGTGACCTGCTCAAAACAGATGAGCCCATCACCAGTCGCTGCTGCCCCCCCGGCGCCGTCAGCACTCACGGTCTCTCCTTCGCCGACATGATGACCAGGTCACCCTCCTTGATCCCCGTGACGGCGGTGCGGTCGCCGTCGCTGGCGACGATGACGACGTCTCTGGCCACCGCAACGCCGCCGTCCATGATCCACACCCGCGCCGACGTGGGCGCGACCTTTTCCACCGTCGTCTTGGGTGGCCCCGTCGTCGCGGCCTTCTCCTTCGCTTTTTCCTCCGGCGGCGCAAAACGCAAGGCGAGCGATGGCACGAGCAACGCGTTGTCGACCGCGCCGGTCTGCACCTTGACCGACGCCGTCATCCCCGGTCGCAGCGTGCCGTCGGCGTTGTCGACGTCCAGGATCGCCTCGTAGGTGACGACCTGCTGCAGCACCCGGGGGGCGTTGGTCACCGAGCGCACGTGGGCCCGGTAGCTCTGGTTGGGTGCGGCGCTGACGGTGAAGCTCGCCTCCTGCCCCTCCTTCACGCGGCCGATGTCGGCTTCGTCGATGTCGGCGCGGACCTGCAGATGGGCCAGGTCTTCGGCGAGGCGAAACAACACCGCCGCCTGCAACGCCGAGATGACCACCTGCCCGGGCTCGACGCTGCGGCGCAAGATGATGCCGCTGATGGGCGCGCGAATCTCGGCCTTTTCGCGATTGGCCCGGGCCATCTCCAGGCCCGTGCGGGCGGCGGCGATGCTGGCGTCGACGACGGCGAGGGCGGCGGCGCTGCGCTCATGGGCGCTGTGCACCTGCTGATGATCCGCCTGGCTCATGGCCCCGCTGCGGCGAAGGTTGTCGGCGCGGGCGAGGGCGACGTCGGCGTCGTCGGCCGCGATCTCGGCCTGCCGGCGGTTGGCCGCGGCGGTAACGACCGCTGCGCGCGCCTGCTTGACGGCGAGGTCGAGGACGTCGGTGTGCAGCACCGCCAACAGCGCCCCCTGGACGACGCGATCGTTGGCCTCGACCAGGACCCGCTCGACCCGGCCCGAGATGTCGGCGCCGACGTCGACGGCGTTTCTGGGCTCCACCGCCCCCGAGGCCGACACCGGCAACACCAGCGTGGCGCGCTCGACGGCGCGGGTGGCGTAGTCGTAGCGGGTGGTCCCGGTCCCGCGCAGCACGGCCAAGACCAGCAGGGCGACGGCGACGACGGCGACGATGCCCAGAGCGATCAGGCGCCGCCGCCCCCGCCGATGGTCCGCCTGCAACGCCCCCACGACCACCGGGTCGGGCGGCGGATGGCCGGCAGGGTGCTCGACCAGGTGCTCCGCGGGGTGCTCGACGACGTGGTCGGCGTCGCCGTCGATGGCGTGGTCGGCGAGGTGGTCGGCGAGGTGGTCGTGGGGCAACGGCGGGACGGAGCTCAGTTGGGGACGCGTGGGTTCAGCAGCCATGCCGCTGGCACTCCACAAAGCGTGCCCCCTCGACGACGGCGGCGGGCCCGGGAGAAGGCGCTGCAATGGCGGGTGGACGTTGGCCCGGCGACGCCCGCGTCAACCGGCCCAAGCCCCGGGGGCAAAGCACACATGGCGACGGCCCAGGTGCGTCCTTGTCCCGGGTGCCGGGCTCACATGGAGGAATTCGGCACCCGCACCGCGTCGCTCTGTGTCCCCGAGGACCGGAGAGCACCGGATCGGACATCCGACCGATACCCACATCACCCCACCTTCACGCCCCACCTTCCCGCCCCACCTGTTGCGCCCTGCTTCGAAGCATCGAATCATACGCTCGATACATTCTGTGCCCCTGGAGGTCCGATGTTGCGCCGTTCCTGCTCCCTTGTCGGTGTCGTCTGCGCCCTGGCTCTGCCGGGGGCGGGCTGCTTCAGCCTCGACAAGGGCGATGGCCTCGAAGACCGCTGCGTGCAGGCCGAGCCCTGGGCTCCCGGTACGCCGTTGTTTGTCGAGCGCGCCGCCGCCGACATCGGCATCCAGGGCGTCACCGGCACGCGTTTGGCCTCGGTCGACGTCGACGGCGACGGCGATGCCGACCTGATCGTGCGCAAAAATGGCATCGGCGGCGCCCCCGGCCTGGCCACCGACGACGCCGGCCGCACCGGCTGGGTCCTGCTCAACGACGGCACGGGCCACTTCACCGACGCCACCGACGCCAGCCAATTCTTCGCGCCCCGCGGCACCATTGCCTCCCGCTCCGGCGAGACCGTGGCCTTTGGCGACGTCGACGGCGACGGCCTCCTCGACGCCTACGCCGGCACCGACACCACCAACGAGGCCGTCGCCCTGGGCGAGACCAGCGAGATCGTGCGCGGCCAGGGCGCTGGCACCTTCGCGCTGGGCAGCGCCGGCAACGGCGTGCGCATCGACACCGACCTGCCGGCCTCGGCCAGCTTCGTCGACCTCGACCGCGACGGCCACCTCGACCTGTGGGTCACCGAGCACAACTACGACGGCCTGATCTTCATCGGCAACCGCCTGTACTACGGCGACGGCACCGGCTCCTTCGTCGACCGCGGCGCCGACAAGGGTGTCGTCGCCGCCGAGTGGGACGACGTCGACGTCATCAACGCTGGCTTCGCCCACACCCGTTCCTGGTCGGGCATGGCCTGCGACCTCAACAACGACGGCCGCCACGA
The DNA here is from genome assembly GCA_903952805.1 of uncultured Myxococcales bacterium. Taxonomy (GTDB): domain Bacteria; phylum Myxococcota; class UBA727; order UBA727; family VGSZ01; genus VGSZ01. The sequence continues at coordinate 6,355 of CAJBHN010001210.1, forward strand.
GCTCATGGCCGCCAGCTACGGCCGCGCCCCCAACCACCTGTGGCAGCAAACCCGCGGCGGCAGCTTCGAAAACGTCTCCGTCGACAGCGGCTACGCCTACGACCAGGACTTCACCTGGCAGGACAACCAGGTCGCCATGTGCTTCTGCCAGGGCAGCCCCACCACCGCCGGCTGTGACGAGGTCGTGGGCCGACCCCTCATCGGCTGCGACCAGGACAACTGGGACCAGAGCACAGACACTGAGCCCTTTCGTCTCGGCGGCAACAACGGCACCTCGGTGTGCGGCGACGTCGACAACGACGGCGACCTCGACGTGCTGACCACCACCATCCGCCATTGGTGGGCGGGCTCGGGCGCCGACATGGCCGAAGTCCTCATCAACACCAGCGGTGAACGCACGGTTCGCCTCGACCGCCCCGGTCGCGCCGCCATGGGCTGGGACATCGAGCACCCGAGCTCGTCGTGGGACGAAGGCGTGATGACCGCGGCGATGTTTGACGTCGACAACGACGGCCGCCTCGACTTCTACCTCGGCGGCTCCGACTACGCCGGCAACCGCGGCATGTGGTTGCACAACGACGGCAAGAACGCCGACGGCGTGCCGCAATTCTCGGCCATCAGCACGGCCGACAGCTTCGAGCACAACCGCTCCCACGGCGTCGCCGTGGCCGACTTCGACGGCGACGGTGACCTCGACATGGTCGTGGGCCACAGCCGCTCCCGCTGCGACGCGTCGTCGCCCAACGACTGCTACGCCACCGCCAACATGCGCTTCTTCGAAAACGTTCGCGGCACCAGCCAAAACAGCGTGCAGCTCCGGCTGGTGCAAACAGACGGCAGCAACACCGCCGCCATCGGCGCCCGCATCACCGTCAAGGCCACCATCAACGGCGAGGTCGTCAGCCAGATTCGCGAGGTCGGCGGCGGCCACGGCCACTTCGGCATGCAGGACGACCTGCTGCAGACCATCGGCATCGGCGACGCCTGCGACGCCGAGGTCACCATCCGCTGGCCCGTGGGCGAGCTGCCCGAGCAGACCATCACGCTGCAGGCGGGCCACCGCTTCGAG
>CAJBHN010001211.1 GCA_903952805.1 uncultured Myxococcales bacterium
GACTTCCGCGCTGCCGACGGAAGAAAACTGGCCTCTGCTCCATACGTGCTCGCCGTCGAGGTCCATTGTGATCAAGTGCCCAAACTGCGGACGCGACAACGCCGCCAACTTCAACTTCTGCCTCGACTGTGGCTACGATCTGAAGGCTTGGCGTGAGGCCTTCCCCGATGGTGTTGCTCCGGCACCACCGCCGCCGGCGCCAGCGAAGACCGATCCCCTTGTCCTGGTGCCCACCGAACTGCCGCCCGGCGCCATGGGCAACGCCTTCATCCCGCACATGTCACCCACTCCGTCGCTGCCACCGTTGCCACCGCCGCCGCCGCCAGCGCCGCCGCCATCAGCGCCGCAGGCGTCGTCGTTCATGCCGCCGCCGCCGTTGACACCGATGCCGCCGGCCATGGCCCCCCAGGCGTCGCCGTACATGCCGCCCCCGCTGGCGCCGCCCGCTGCGTCGTTCCCGCCCATGCCGCCGCTGCCGCCACCGCAGGCCAGCATGCCGCCGCACATGGCGATGCCGCCGATGCCGATGCCGATGCCCCCAGCCAACCTCCCACCGACGTACACGCCGCCGCCCCACGTGGCGCCGATGTCGATGCAGGCAACCATTCCGGCGCTCCCATCGCCGCCGATGCCGCAGCCGACAGCGCCCCCCCAGGCCGCGCCACCGCTGGTGCCACCGTCATCGGGGCCGTCGTCGGCTGTGGCTTCGGCCGGTGTTCGGCTGTGCGCTGCCTGTGGCTACGAAAACGCCACCTCGGTGAAATTCTGTGGCAACTGCGGCAAACGCCTGGATGGTGGCGGCGCAGCCGCGTCACCAGCCGCTGAAGGCGACGGCGTCCAGCGCACCATGTTCATGCACGCCGCCGACATGGGCCAGGTCGTCAAAGAAAAGCTCTGCAAGCTCGTGACGATCGACCAGACAGGTCGCGAGGGCATGACCTTCACCATCAAGTCTGGCGAGACCATCTGTGGACGCGTCAACGGCGTCATCTTGTTTTTCGACGACCCGCATGTGTCGCCGACCCACTGCAAGTTCGCGTTTCACGGCGGGACGCTCAAGGTCATCGACCTCGGCTCGCTCAACGGCGTGTATCTGCGCGTCAAACAGGAACGACGCCTGGCCGACGGCGAGCTGATTCGTCTGGGTCGCCAACTGTTCCGCTTTGAATCCATGAGGTCGGCGTCGTTTCAAATCAAGAAGGCCGAGGGCGACGACAGCCGCATCTGGGGTTCGCCGACGGCGCCGGCTTTTGGTCGCCTGGTGCAGATCCTCGACGATGGCCGCACCGGGGAAATTCGATTGCTGACGGGCGACCGCGGCCAGGTTGGTCGCGAAGTCGGCGACATTGTGATTCCCACCGACGGCTTCATCTCGGGTCGCCATTGCGTCTTCATGCTGCAAAACGGCGAGCCCGTGCTGGCCGACCTGGGGTCGTCCAACGGAACCTATGTGCGCGTTCGCGGCGAAGCCGACGTCGCCCACGGCGACTTTGTGCTCGTCGGCAACCAGATGTTGCGCGTCGAGATCGCCTGACCAGAGCGTCGCCAGCCCGACGAAGGACAGAAAAACGGCGCGGGTGACCGCGCCGTTTCTCTGCTTGGTGGTGCCACCGACGTTCAGGCCCGGGCAGGTTCGGCGGGGTCGACGTTGATGACGTTGATGACGGCGGGGTTGACATCAGCGGTGTCAACGTCGGCGCCGCTGCCGTGCTTGCGCTTCTTGGCCTTCTTCAGGAGCTGCTGCACGTCCCACACCGGCCCAGCCAAGAACGACAGGGGGTCGTCGGCAAAGGCCGGCGCATTCTTCTCGAACACGCCATGACCGACGACGTTCAACACCCAGCCGCCGGCGAAGCTGCTCCACGACAGCCACCACCGGGGGCCAAAGGGCACGAAAATCAGCAGGCCGACCGCGCCGCCGACAATCATCGGGATGCCGACGATGTGGAGCGTGCGGTTGGTATCGTGCCGATGGGTGCTCTCGTAGAACTGGATGGCGCGGTGCCAGCGCTCGACGACGCCACCGTGGTAGTCGGGGTGGGCGTCGCGCCAATGCTGCTCAAGACCCAGGGCACCGCGGGCGAACAAACCGAGTCCGCCGAGCTTGTTGCCGACCATCAACGACGCCATGCCCGCCACCATGGTGGCGACGTCGCGCTTCTTGGGGGTGGTGATGAGAGACAGGACCTTGTCGAACATCGCTGACCTCAGGCGCCCGTGCTCGTTTGGGCGGTCTTTTTGGCGACCGCGTCCAAGATGGCGGCCTTGACCTGATCAGGGCTCTTGCCATTGGTGTCGACGACGACGTCAAAGGCTGAACGGTCCTGGTAATCGACGCCGTAGAGGGACAGCAATCGCGATTTGTCGTTGTCGTCGCGGCCAGCAATGCCCTTGACCTTGGCGGCCATCGAATCCAGGCCGGGGATGTGGGCGTCGACGAGCTGCTGCAGACAGTCGCCGAGGCCCACCTGGTCGCTCAGGCCGGCGAGGACGGCTTTGGCCTTGGTGCGGGCGTCGACGACGGCGGCGCGGGCGGCGTCGGTGGTGGCGGCCTTGTCGGCGGGGATGAAGACCTCGCGCTCGAGGTAGCGCTCAGCCTGCACCCGGGGGGCGGCGTAGAGGTAGACCGACACGATGTTCTCGCGGCCGATGCCCTCGAGGAACTGGCCCAGGTGGCCAGCCAGGCGGGACTCAAACACCGTGATGTCAACGCTGCTGCCGTCGGCCTTTTTCAATTCGGAGCCGGCGATGGCCTTGGCGGCCCGGAAGTCGAGGCGGACGTCGACGTCTTCGGCCGAACCGAGATGGGGGAAATCCTTGAGGCTCATGGCGCGCGAGACGCCGTCGGCGCCGACGACGTCGACACTCTTGCCCGACAGCATGGCGCTCATCTGCTCGATGCTCAGGCCGTTTTCCTTCGCGAGGGCCCGCAGCACCGTGCCGGTGCCGGTGTTGCCGCCCCCCAACGACGCCACGAGGCCCTCGGCCGCGGTGCCCTTGCCGGTGCACTGGTCGCCGGCGATGAGCA
>CAJBHN010001212.1 GCA_903952805.1 uncultured Myxococcales bacterium
CACCCCGAGAAGATCCTCAAGGAGTGGGCGGATCCCACCGTCGGTCTGTCGGCGTACCAGGCGCGCAACATCGCGTTCAAGCTCGGTCTGGAGGGCAAGCAGGTCAACAAGGCCGTCTCGTTCCTGCAGAATCTCTACAAGGCCTTCATCGCCACCGACTCCAGCCTCGCCGAGATCAACCCCCTCGTCGTGACGAAGGACGGCGACATCCTCGCCCTCGACGCAAAGTTCAACTTCGACGACAACGGCCTCTTCCGTCAAAAGGACGTCGTCGCCATGCGCGACGCCGCCGAGGAAGATCCCCGTGAGCAGGAGGCCAAGGAATTCGACCTCTCCTACATCGCCCTCGACGGCAACATTGGTTGCATGGTCAACGGCGCCGGCCTGGCAATGGCCACGATGGACATCATCAAGCATTGCGGTGGCGAGCCCGCCAACTTCCTCGACGTCGGCGGCGGCGCTGACGAAGCGAAGGTGACCGCGGCGTTCAAGATCATCCTGGGCGACCCTTCGGTCAAAGCCGTGTTCGTCAACATCTTCGCCGGCATCGCCAAGTGCGACGTCATTGCGCTGGGCGTCATCGCCGCGGCCAAGCAAGTGGGCCTCAAGGTTCCTCTCATCGTTCGTCTGGAAGGCACCAACGTCGAACTCGGCAAGAAGCTGCTGGCCGAAAGCGGCTTGGCCATCATCCCGGCCGACGACATGCTCGACGGCGCCAAGAAGGCCGTACAGGCTGCCGGGGCGGTCGCGTGAAGCGGCGCGCCGTCGCCCTGATTCGTGGACTCGGTCGTCAGCTGACGACGCGGTCTTCACTATCTGGACCCTCCGGCGCGCCGGTGGGCATGCTCGACATCGAGCGCATCACGCTCGTGGCGGCACCCATCAGCACCCTCACTTGTCGTCCCCCTGCGACCGCCGGGCGGTCCAATCCTTTCTCGCGGACTGGCAACTGAGCCAGACCGCGTATTCTTCTGTCCTCGTCGCCTCGGCGACGCACAAGGTCTGAACCAATGGCCATTCTCCTCAACAAAGACACCAAGGCTATCGTCCAGGGCATCACGGGCGAAGTCGGCACCTTCCACGCCAAGCAGATGATCGAATACGGCACCCAGATTGTCGGCGGCGTGACCCCCGGCAAGGGTGGTCAGGTCTTCGAGCACGCCGGCAAGAAGGTCCCGATCTTCAACACCGTCGCTGAGGCGAAGGCGTCCACTGGCTGCAACGCTTCGATCATCTATGTGCCCCCACCGTTCGCGGCGGACGCCATTCTTGAAGGCATTGGCGCCGAACTCGAGTTGGTCATCTGCATCACCGAGGGCATCCCCGTCCTCGACATGGTGGGCGTCAAGCGCGTCCTCGACGGCCAGACCAAGACCCGCCTGATCGGGCCCAACTGCCCCGGCGTCATCACGCCAGGCCAGAGCAAGCTCGGCATCATGCCCGGCCACATCCACAAGGTCGGCAACGTTGGCGTCGTCAGCAAGTCCGGCACGCTGACCTATGAGGCCGTTGGCCAGCTCACCAAGCTTGGCATCGGGCAGAGCAGCTGCGTCGGCATCGGCGGCGACCCCGTC
>CAJBHN010001213.1 GCA_903952805.1 uncultured Myxococcales bacterium
GCCTTTTCGCGCCGGACTTGATCCCACAGGGCCACGACCAGCTCGTTGACACCGGTGTTGGTGGCGCCCGACAGCAGATGCAGCGCAATACCCCGGCGCTTGAGGTGGGCGCGCAGGGCCTTGACGCCCGGATGGGTGGCGGGGTTGCCGTCGAGCAGGTCGATCTTGTTGATCGCCACCACCTCGGGACGGGCGGCCAGCTCCGGCGAAAACGCCTCGAGCTCTTTGCGCAGCACCGTGTAGCGAGCCACCAGGTCGGTGGGCCCGCGCGTCTGATGCTGGCTGACGGTGGCGTCGACGTCGTCATCGCTGCCGTCGACGGCCTCAATGGGCAATTCGACCAGGTGCAAGATGACCCGCACCCGCTCCAGGTGCTTCAAGAAGCGCACGCCGAGGCCGGCGCCGTCGGCGGCGCCCTCAATGAGACCGGGGATGTCGGCGATGACAAACGACGGCGCGTCGGCGCTGGTGGTGGGAACTTTGACGACGCCAAGCTGGGGAACAAGGGTCGTGAACGGATAGTCCGCGATCTTCGGCCGCGCCGCACTGACCCGCGCCACAAACGTGCTCTTGCCGGCGTTGGGAAAGCCCAGCAGGCCGACGTCGGCCATGAGCTTCAGGCTCAGGCGCAGGTTGCGTTCGTCGCCCAGCAGGCCGGGGTTGGCGAACTCGGGGGCCTGGCGCGACGGGGTGGCGAAGCGGGCGTTGCCGAAGCCGCCGTTGCCGCCGCGACAAATGACCACCCGTTGACCGTTTTCGGTGACGTCGGCGAGGAGTTCGTCGGTGTCGGCGTCGAAGATCTGGGTGCCCAGCGGCACCCGCGCCACGACCTCGGGGCCAAAATGCCCCGCCTGCTTTTTGCCGCGTCCCCCCTCGCCGTTTCTGGCGACGAGCCGGGGATGGAACTTGAAATCCAGCAGGGAGCCGACGCCGTCGTCGCCGACGAAGACGACGTCGCCGCCGTCACCGCCGTCGCCGCCGGAGGGGCCGCCGCGGGCGACATGGGCTTCGCGCCGCCACGCGACCGCACCGTTGCCACCGTCGCCGGCCTTGGCGTAGAGGAGGGCCTCATCAATGAACGCAGACATCCCGCGCTCATGGCCCAGCCGGGAGCATCGGTCGAGGGAGCATCCGTCGGTGGGTTCTGCGCGTCCCGGGGGGATTGCAGGGGCAGGTGATCACGTCGAGCCCACGGACGCCTCTGGACGTGTCGGGCTGTGGCATGGTCACGTGCATCTGAATCATTGTGGCCTCCAGCCCGTCTGTGTCTTCAGGAGCCGAACCATGCACCTGCTGTCGTTTCGCCTGAACACCGCCTCCCTCCTCGCTGCTTTCGCAGCGCTCAACGCTGGCTGTGTGACCCGCACCGTCTACGTGATGGACGATCGTCCCAGCACCCGGCTGGCCCCCGCCGCCGAGGCGCCCGCGGCCCCGCCCGACCAGGTCCAGATGGCCCCCGCGAATGCGGCTCCCCAGGCGGCCCCCCAATACGCCTACGAACAGTCCGCCGGCATCAGCGACCCGTATGACTTTGTCCAACCACTCAACCCCTACGGCAGCTGGGTACAGTACCCCGGGTACGGTCTGGTGTTTGTGCCGGCCCGTGCCGTCGTGGGCGCCAACTTTCGCCCCTATACCAACGGGCATTGGGAGCACACCGAGTGGGGCTGGACGTGGGTCGACCACCACCCCTTTGGCTGGGCCACGGGCCACTACGGCCGCTGGTTTTTCGACGCGAACTACGGCTGGGCTTGGTTGCCCGGCACCCAATGGGGCCCAGCGTGGGTGACGTGGCGCAACGGCGGTGGCCATATCGGCTGGGCCGCCATGCCCCCCGGCAGCATCTACGGCGGCGCCTACAGCGTGTACGACACCTCATGGGTCTTTGTGTCGACGAGCAACTTCGGCGCGACCTCCGTCGGCGGCTATCTCGTCACCGGCTCGGCCTATCGTGGCTGCTACGCGAGCACCTATCCGTCGCGCTCGACGGTGGTGGTCTACGGCCGCAATACCTATCGGGGGCCCGACTACGACGAGGTTCGTCGTGAGACTCGCGTGATCCACCGCCCCATCAGCGAGACCGAGCGTGATCGACCCGTGACCCGTCCCCCCGCTGGCACCGTCATCAGCCGCGACAGAGACGGCGACAACGGCCGCAGCGACTCGGGCAGCCGCAGCCGCGACAGAGACGGCGACAACGGCCGCAGCGACTCGGGCAGCCGCGACCGAGACGGCGACAACGGCCGCAGCGACTCGGGCAGCCGCGACAGAGACGGCGACAACGGCCGCAGCGACTCGGGCAGCCGCGACCGCGACAACGGCCGCAGCGACCGTGGTGGGGTTGGCATCGACGCCGGCATGCGCAGCGACGGCGCCGCTCCCATCCGCCCCGTCGACGTTGACAGGCCCGCCCCGGGCAGCGGCGGCGACCGCGACGCCGCCACGGGCCGCGACCGCGACGACAGCCGCGACCGCGACGGCAGCCGCAGCGACCGTGGTGGGGTTGGCATCGATGCCGGCATGCGCAGCGACGGCGCCGCCCCCATCCGCCCCGTTGATGTGGACAGGCCCGCCCCGGGCAGCGGTGGCGACCGCGACGCCGCCACGGGCCGCGACCGCGACGACAGCCGCGAGCGCGCCGGCAGCGACGAAGGCCGACGGGTTGACGACCGGGCGCCGGTGACCAGCCGTGACGGTGTAGACGTCGGTCGCGACGCGGTCCGTCCTCCGCCCCGGCAGCCCATCACCACCCCGTCGCGGGATGGGCCCATCCCCGACCTCCGTGAGGCGCCTCCCAAAAAGCCCCTGCTTGATGACCCGGCCCGCTTCCCGTCGACGCGACCCGACATGGGCCGCCCCGCCACGAGCCGCGATTCGGGTCCGTCAGCGTCTCCCCAGCCCGTGACCAGGGAGCGCGTTTCCCCCGCCCCATTCACCCGCCCGTCGTCGCCGTCGATGACCCCGCGGCCGCCGATGACCAGA
>CAJBHN010001214.1 GCA_903952805.1 uncultured Myxococcales bacterium
ACGCCGGCCCCGACGACGGCGGCCATGACGGCGTCGGGGAGGCGTCGGCGACGATGGAGGCGTCCGATGGTGTGCAGTGCTCCCCACGCCAGGCAGGCCGCAGTGACGAGGCTGTAGTGAAACGCGGTGCCCCACATCTCGCGCTTGTCTGACAGCAAGCGCTCCGCCAGGTTTGGCAGGGCGAGGGCGAGGCCCTCCCAGGACGCCAGCGGCAGGTGGGCGAAGCCGGCGGACAGCGTTGTCACCGTCGCCACTTTGGTCGACGGCGTGAGCAACAGCGCGACGGTCTGACCCGGATGCCAAAGCATCGACGCCGCGGCTTCACCGAGGCTTCCAGCGGGGGTGTCGCCGACGCCGGGAAAACGGGCGGCATGGACCATGCACGTGCTACCGCCCTCGAGGAGGCCTGGCTGGATGACCCCGACCACGACGACGAAGCCGGCCAAGCCCGCCACACTGACGCCAATGCCCATTCGTCGCCATCCCGGGCGGCCAACGACCAACACGGCCCCGACGCCGACGAGATAGAGCCAGGCCGACTCTTTGGTGCCTGCCATCAGGGCGGCCAGCACGGCGACGCCGACAACGCGCCACCGGTTTGGAGGCTCCTCGACCAGCAACAGCAGGAGCAAGAGGGCCAGCGGAACCAGGGCGATCTCATGAACATCAAAGAGCAGCGCCGACTGGACGCCGACATGAAAGCACCAGGCCACCACCAGCGCCAACGACGTCAGGGGGCCAAGGCCGCGTCGTCGGGCCAGCAGAGCCAGTGGGATGGCTGCGGCTGCCACGACGACGTTTTGGGCAATGATGAGCCAGGCGCTGTCGTCGGTGCCCTCCATCAGCCACGCGAGCGGAGCCGTGATGACGAGGCTCGGCATGAAGTGGTTGGTGCCGCCCCAAAAGGCGACGTCGCCAAGCACCGCCGACCTGGCCTGCAGGCTGAATGCATCGCCGTGGGCGAAGAGCCAGGCATTGTGCAGATAACAGCCGTAGTCCCACGAGCCCGATCCGAAGCGCTGGTGCCTCTCGACGGCGAAGACGCCATAGACGACGCTGGCGATGGTGGCGACGCTGACCGCACCCAGGAGATACGGGCGCACGGGACCGGGTGGTCCCAACGACGGCAGCGCCGTCGGTCGACGCCCCAGCAGCCACCATCCCGCCGAGCACACCGCCACGGCTGCGACGGCCACAGCACCGGTCCACGAGCGCAGGGCCAGGGGAGCGGCAGCGAGGACAGGCATCAACGCGACCATCAACCACACGGCGCTTCGATGTCGCCACACCAGGACGGCACCGCCGACGGCACCAGCGACCCAGGCGGCATCGGCACCGTGGTGGGCGAAGTCGCCCGCCACCGCGACCGCGACGGCACCCACAGCGCCGAGGACAGCGCCGGCAGCGATCACCAGCCCCGCCTGGCCTGAGGGCGCGCCGGTCCAGGCAGGGGTGGGGTCAGGGGGGGGAGTGCTTTGGGTCATGGGCGTCGGGCAGGGGCTTCGTTTCCGGCGGGAGCGTGCTAGAGGCTGGCATCATGAAGGTCAGCCTCGTCGTTCCTTGTCTCAACGAAGAGGACAATATCCCCCGTCTCGTCGAGGAAATCGACAAGATGGGGTTGACGCTGGGCCATGAGCTCGAAGTCATCCTCATCGACGACGGCAGCCGGGACCAAACGCCGGCCATCATCAAGGCCCTTGCGCAGCGTGATCCGCGCTACCGGGCCATTATTTTTCGTCGCAATTTTGGTCAGACGGCGGCGATGGTGGCCGGCTTCGACCATGCCACCGGCGACGTCATCGTGCCCCTGGACGCCGACCTGCAAAACGATCCGGCCGACATCCCCCGGCTCGTCGCGGAGTTGGAGAAGGGCTTCGACGTGGTGTCGGGGTGGCGCAAGCAGCGCCAAGACAAGCTGTGGTCACGGCGGTTGCCGTCGGTGTTGGCCAATCGCTTGATCGCCAGGGTCGGCGGCGTCGACATCCACGACTACGGCTGCACCCTGAAAGCGTACCGACGCAGCGTCCTCGACAACGTACGCCTCTACGGAGAAATGCATCGTTTCATCCCGATTCACGCCGCCTGGGCCGGGGCCCGCGTGACCGAATTGGTGGTCAATCATCGTCCGAGGGTGGCGGGCGTCTCCAACTACGGTGTCGGTCGGACGTTCAAGGTTTTGCTCGATTTGCTGACGGTGAAACTGCTGGGCAGCTATGCGACCAAGCCGATCTATTTCTTTGGCTTTTATGGCTTTCTTTTGCTCGGCATGGGCGGCGCGTGTGGCGTCGCTGTCGCGGGGCTGAAGCTCTCGCAGGCTTTTTTTGAGAGCTACTGGCAGCACACGTTTTCGCTGGGCCTGCTTGGAGCCTTCCTGGTACTCCTCGGGGTGCAAAGTGTCATGTTGGGATTGCTTGCCGAGTTGCAGGTCAGAACATATCATGAATCGCAACAGAAGCCGATATATCTGGTGCGTGAGAGTGTGAACGGCGGTGGCGCCGTTGTCGATGGCGATCAGGCCAGCAGGAGCATGACGTGAAGGTTGCAGTCATCGGTACGGGGTACGTGGGTTTGGTGACTGGCGCGGGGTTGGCTGATGCCGGCCTCGAGGTCACCTGCGTCGACATCGACGAGGCACGGGTCAAACTCCTGCGAGACGGCGAAGTGCCGTTTTATGAGCCGGGTCTCGATGACCTCGTACGTCGCACGACGGCGACCAGGCGCCTGACCTTTACGAGCGACCTCAAGGGTGCGGTCGACGGTCGCTCGGTGGTGTTGCTGTGTGTTGGCACGCCGTCTCTGCCCGATGGCTCCGCCGATCTGTCGGCTGTCGAGGCGGCCGCGCGTTCCGTTGCCGACGCGGCGACCGGCCCCCTGGTCCTGGCCACCAAGAGCACGGTGCCCGTGGGAACCGCGGCGCGGCTGCGCACCATCGTCGCCAACAGCCGTCATCAGGTGCTGGTGGCGTCGAACCCCGAGTTCCTCAAAGAGGGGGACGCCGTCAACGACTTCTTGAAGCCCGAGCGCATCATCATTGGCGCCGACGACGAACTCGCCCGCACCACGCTTGAGCAGCTGTACCGCCCATTGCTGCTGCGCGAGCCGCGCTTGTTCTTCATGTCGACGACGTCGGCTGAGCTCACCAAATACGCCGCCAACGGCATGCTCGCCACGCGCATCAGCTTCATGAATGAGCTGGCCGGGTTGTGTGAGGTCGTCGGCGCCTCCATCGACGACGTCCGTCGCGGCATCTCGTCAGACGCCCGCATCGGCAAGTCTTTTCTGTACGCCGGCGTTGGATACGGCGGCTCCTGCTTCCCCAAGGATGTGAAGGCCCTGGTGCACACCGGCCGAAGCCACGGCGTGCCGATGTCCATCCTGGAAGCCACCGACGCCGCCAATCTGCGGCAGCGAGGGGTGATGCTCGACAAGGTCGTGCGCCACTTCGAAGGCGCCCTCGCGGGCAAGACCATCGCCGTTTGGGGGTTGGCGTTCAAGCCTCGGACCGACGACATCCGCGAAGCGCCGGCCATCCCCCTCATCGAGGGGCTGTTGGCCCAGGGGGCCATCGTGAAGGCGTGGGACCGGGCAGCGGTCAAGAATGCCCGGGCCCGCTTTGGCGACAAAGTCCGCTTTGGCGACGACGAATATGCCGTGTGCGACGGCGCCGACGCCCTGGTGGTGATGACGGAGTGGCCCGAGTTCCGCATGCCTGAGTGGAGCGACATCGAGCGGCGCTTGCGCAGCAAGGTCGTCTTTGATGGGCGCAACATCTACGACGCTGAGGCGCTGCGCGCGCGCGGCTTCAGGTACATCGGCATCGGACGACCCTGAAGACTCCGCGCCCTCGACGTCGGTGTCGGCGAGACTACATCGATCGGCGCAGGGCGATCGCGCGGGCCAGCGTGGGCTTGTCGGCGAACTGCAGGTCGCCACCGACGGGAACGCCAGAGGCGATGCGCGACAAGGCGATGCCATGGGGCCCCAGCAGCCGGGCCAGGTACAATGCAGTGGCCTCGCCGTCGACGGACGGCGGCGTCGCCAGGATGATTTCTCTCACGGCCTTGTCGTCGCCATGGAGCCTGGCCAACAGCGGCTGGAGACGCAGGTCGTCAGGACGGGTGCCGTCGAGGGGGGAAATGGTTCCGTGCAACACGTGGTAGCGCCCGCGAAACTCGCTGGTGGCCTCGATGGCGGCCATGTCCTGGATGGTCGACACGACGCAGAGGACGGTGTCGTCCCGGCGGTGGTCGTCGCAGACGGAGCAGGCGCCGGCGTTGGCCGTCAGGGTGCAGCAGCGGGAGCACTCATGGACGTGGTCGGCGACGTCGACGAGTGCCTCGGCCAGGGCATGCAGCAGGGCCCGGTCTTGTCGCAGCAGGTGGTGCACGAGGCGCATGGCCGTTCGCTCGCCGATGCCGGGCAGTCGGCTGAGTTGGGAGACAAGGGCCCGAATCGGGTCGGCTGTTCTGCTCATGGCACACCACTGATGCACGTGACCAACGACGTCGCTACAGCCGGGCGATGGCAGCGCGGGTGATGGAGCCTGATCAGAACATGCCGCCGGGGAGACCCATGGCGCCGGCCATGTTGCGGGCATTGTCGGTGCGCACGTCTTCGACGCGGGCGAGGGCCTGGGTGAAGGCCGCGCGCACGAGATCCTCCAGCAGCGTGAGGTCGTTGACGTCGACGGCGGCTTTGTCGATGGCCACCTTGGTGACTTCATACAGGCCGTTGAGTTGGACTTTGACCATGCCGCCGCCGGCCTGGCCTTCAACGACTGTCTGCTTGAGTTCCTGCTGCATACGCTCTTGCATCTGCTGCGCCTGCTGCATCATCTCTGTGAGCTTGGACGGGTCGAACATGGGGCCTCCGCGACATGATGGTCAGTCTCCTCGTCTAGCGATTCGGGTCGGGAACGGAAACACCCATGGCGCGTTAGGGACCAGTGCCGCAGGTCGTCGGTGCCGAGCCGGCCGCCGTCGTGGCACGTCGGCGTGAGACCCGCGAGGAGCGTCGGACCCGCATCGATGAGCGAGTCCGGAGTCTCCCCACCGAGCCTGGCTGCTACTTGATGAAGGATCGCCGTGGCGAAATTTTCTACGTCGGCAAGGCGTCAGATTTGCGCTCGCGGGTGCGGTCGTATTTTTCGGGGTCTGATACGCGCCAGTTCGTTGAGTGGCTCGACGAGCTGCTCGACGACCTCGACATCATCGTGGTGCGCAACGAGAAAGAGGCGCTGCTGCTTGAGCGAACGCTGGTGCGGCAGCATCAGCCCCGCTTCAACGTCAAGCTGCGCGACGACAAAAATTTCATCCACCTGCGCTTGCAGACCAGGCCGACGACGGATCCGACGGCTCTGCTGCGGAAACGCTTTCCGCGGGTCGAGGTGGTGCGAGGGGCCGCGACGACGGACCCCGGCGTGCGCACCTTTGGTCCATTTCATTCGGCGACGTCGGCACGAGCGACGCTGCGGGTGCTCAATCGGCATTTTCAGCTGCGGACCTGCCGCGATGCGGTGTTGGAAAATCGGGTGCGCCCGTGTTTGCAACACCAGATTGGCCGCTGCCCGGCGCCGTGTGTCCATCCCGTTGCCGTCTATGGCGAGGCGTTGTTGGACACCGCCTTGTTCCTGGCTGGACGGCGAACCGAGCTTGCCGACCGTCTGCGCGCGCGCATGGTGGCCTACGCCGAGGAGGAGGATTTCGAGGGGGCTGCCCGCGTACGCGACCAGTTGTCGTCCATCTCGACCGCCCTTGATCAGCAGGTCGTGACCGACGTCGAGCAGCGCAAGAACCAGGACGTATGGGCCGTCGAAAGGCGTGGCAGCTTGTTGGTGGTGGTGCGGGTGCTGGTGCGCGACGGGCGCATGCAGGGCATCGAGACCAACGACTTCGAGCGCGCCGAGTTTGAGACTGAGGAACTGCTCGGTTCGTTTCTGTCGCAGCACTACGATGAGGTTGAACCAAGCACCATTCCCGACGAGATATTGCTGGGGCAAAGTATCGGACCGTGGGCCGGGCCGTTGGCGGACGTCGTCACCGAACGACGAGGTCGTCGTGTGGAAGTCACCACTCCCCAACGGGGCCGCAAGAGTCAGTTGGTCGAGATCGCGCAGAAGAACGCCCTCACGACCATCGAAGACAAGCTGCGCAGGGCCGAGGTGCGTCAGAGCGGTTTGATCGCCCTGGCCGAACGCATCGGGTTGAAGGCGCCGCCCCGCGTGATTGAGTGCTTCGATATTTCGTTGTTCCAGGGCACCGACGCGGTCGCGAGTCAGGTCTGCTTCGTCGACGGCGCCAAGGATGCTGCCCGCTATCGACGCATGAACATCAAGACCGTCGAAGGCACCGACGATTTTGCCATGCTGTACGAGGCCATCAGTCGGCGGCTGCGACGGGGCGTCGAACACGGCGGCCTGCCCGACCTCATCATCGTCGACGGCGGCAAGGGTCAGCTCAACGCCGCCATGGCGGCATTTCGCGACGTCGGTGTCCGCATCATCAACGGCCTCGGCGGTGAAGCCATGCGTCCTGACGATCATCAGGCTGCAGTGGCCCTGGCATCCATTGCCAAGGCGCGCACGTTCAACACCAGCAGCAAGAAGCGGGGTGCCCGGCCGGCAACGCCGCGCGACGACCGCGGCGGCCTGGCTGCCGACGACGACGAAATGCAGATGAGCCCCGAGCGCTTGTTCTTGCCCGGGGTCAAAGATCCGCTGGTGCTGCGTCCCCATACGCCGGACCGATTCTTGATCGAGCAACTGCGCGATGAAGCCCATCGTTTTGCCATCACGGCCCATCGGTCCAAGCGCAAACGACGCACGTTGAGGTCGGTGCTCGACGAGATCCCCGGGGTCGGCCCGCAGAAGCGGCGGGCGCTGCTGAAAAGCTTTGGATCGGCCGAAGGTGTGGCCGTGGCGTCGTTGGAGGCGCTGGCGGCGGTGGCGGGCATCGGCACCGCCCTCGCCGAACGCATCAAGGGTGCGCTGACGGTCACGGCGGCCGACGGCGGCGACCACGACGAGAGCGCTGAACGCGGCGAGAGCGACGACGACGACGTGGTCGCCCTCGACGACGACGTGGTCGACGACGACGGCGACGACGGCGACGTCGGCCACGACCCAGTGGTCGACGACGATGATGGCGACGATGGCGGTGCCGTTGGTGGCGAGGGCGGGACCTGAGGGTTCAGTCGTTGACGGTGACGGTGGCCGTACCCGCCATCACCCCCGATGGGCCTGACCCACTCGCTGCCGTCGCCAGCCACCCGGCAGCGAGTCGGCCCAGGTTCGCTCGGGCCACAGCAAGCTCCACGGGAGAGACAGGGAGCCGCGTGAGCTCGTCGATGAGCGCCTTGCCGTTGGGTGGACGGCGGGTCGGCTCGCGCCGCAGGCAGGCCATCAGGAGCTGCTCCAGGGCCGGTGGGGCTGTCTGTGAAGCGATAGGATGAATCGGGGTCAGGCGCACTTTGCGCAAACGCTCCGCGGGGCTGTCGTCGGCGTTGATGCCAAGTGGGTGGCGGCCTGTCACGAGGGCGTAGCCAAGGGCGCCCCACGCCCACACGTCGGCCGCGGCCGTGGCGACCTCGCCCAGACCCTGCTCCGGGGCCATCGCCGATGGCGTCCCGATGATGGCCCCCGTGCGGGTCACCTGTGGGCGGTCGTCGGCGCGGGCGACGCCAAAGTCGATCAGGTGGACGCGGCCATGGCGGTCGAGCAACACGTTTCGCCGGCTCAAGTCCCGGTGGACGACGCCGACGACGTGGGCCGTGGCGAGGGCGTCGGCGATGTCCACCAGGATGGTCGCTGTCTCTTGCCAGGACACAGTGATGCCCGCGGGCAGGGGGACACCGTCAACCTGGTCCTGGGCAAAAAAGGGGAGGCCGTCATCGTCGCCGACGCCAACGAAGGCCGGGATGCGTGGATGTGACAGGCGGGCCAGCACCCGGGCTTCCTCGGCGACGCGGCGCACGGCATTCTTGTTGTCGGCGAGACTTGGGTGGAGGCGTTTGATCACGGCCGACCGGCGCGTGCCGCCTTGGCGGACATCGTCCACGTCGCCGACGAGGGTTTCGGTCAGGTTTCCCCGGCCAAGAACCGCCGTCACGCGCAAGAGCTTCAGTCGTGGCGCCATGGGACCTCAGCGCTGCTGTCGCTTGTCAGGCGACACTGCATCGTCACCACGCAGTCCGACGCGACGGAGCACCCGGTGGGCGTAGGTGCGGGTGAGGCCGACCGCGGTCGCGGCTTGCGACACGTTGCCGCTGGCCGACGACAGCGCTGCCTCCATGAACGCCCGCTCAAAGCGCAACAGCGCGCGGTCGCGGGCCTCGCTGAAGGGAAGATGCAGCAGGTCGGCCACCAACAGACCGCCGGGAACCTCGGTGGGGGAACCCAGCAGTTCCTGAACGTGGCGGTCGGCGACGCTGCGGTCGGCGACGCTGCGGTCGGCCGTCGCCGACAGCGGGGCGGGGGGCTGTGCGCTGCCCTCAAACGGCGGCAGGTGGAGGCCGCCGTCACCGAGGGCGACGGCTTGCTCAAGGGTGTTTTTCAGTTCGCGAATGTTGCCGGGCCATCGC
>CAJBHN010001215.1 GCA_903952805.1 uncultured Myxococcales bacterium
CGAGACCGATCCCTACTACGCGTGGTGGGCGCCGCCGAAGGACAGCACCACCGGCCTCAACGCCGCCATCGTCGACGCCATCGATGAAGGGCTGCGCAGCGTGAACCGCTGTGGCCATCCGGAGCTGCTGCGCTGTGAGGATGTCGCCATTCGCAGCACCGCCCGCCTCGACCGCACGGCGGGCTGGTTCATGATCGGTCTGACCCGGGCCTGGCCGGTGGACTTCAGTCCGGGCTCGAGCACCGAGTACGCCGAGCGCTTTGTGCCCCTGAGCGTCTACCGCGACGCTCCGCTGTTTCCGTTTGGCCACTTCGTGCCCGTCGACCCCGCCGTCCGCGTCGGCGACATTGTCTTTGGCACCGACAAGCTCGCCCACTTTTTCACCAACGGGGCCCGCTACTTTGCCCGCTACCAAGCTGTGCGTGACGGCGGCGCCAGCGTCGACGACGCCGAAGACGCGGCCATCGCCGTCGGCCTTGCTGAAGAGCAAGGGTTGCTGGGCCAATGGGCTTCGGGGATCTTGTCGTACGCCGACCTGCAGGCGAACTATCGCGGCCTGCGCTTCTTTCGCAGCCTGTGTGAGGGACCGCGCCCCGCGCTGCGCCTTGAGCAGGGCCGTTGGCACATGGACGCCTTCGACATCGCCAGCCACGTCGACCCCTGCTGGGACGAGGGCTTTGAGACCAGCGCCTTCGCCGCCGTTGACGCGCCCATCATCGCTGGTGCGGTGCGCGAACTCTGCCCCCGCTATCATCGCCCCGACGCGCAACAGCGACGCGCCGCCTACGAGCGGCAGGGGTGCAGGGGGCGCAGCATCGACATCGTCCGTCGCATGATTTCCCAGGGCGCTTTGCCCGATCCCGCCGCAACGGCCATCGACAAACTCTGTATCCGTCCTTGACGCCGTGGTTTGTTGTCGTCGTCGTCGTGGTCGTCGTCGTCGTCGTCGTCGTCGTGGTGTGTGTCATTATCGTTGCCAGTGCCGCTGGAATTCTGGCAGCCTCTGCCGCCAGCCATGACCTGGGGAGACATCATGCAATGTGTGTGCGGCGGTAGCCTGGAGCCCGGCTTCATTCCCGATTTTTCGCAGCAGGCGGTGTGGACGACGACGTGGATCGCCGGCGCTCCCGACACCAGCAAGCCGCTGCTCGAAGTGCTGCGCACCGGCGCCGGCGTGCGTGTCAAGGGCAGCATGGTGCGCAGCATCGAAGCGTTCCGCTGCACGGCGTGTGGTCGCCTGGAGCTCTACGCGCGGGCCGAGCCCGATCCCTCGGCGACGCCGGCCCGCTCGAGCTGAGCGTTCATGTCACGGGCAGTGAAGACGGCGGCGACGACGGCGACGACGACTGCGACGACGACGACACGGCCGTGAGGGCAAGGTTCGTCGTTCCAGTCGTGTAGGCCTCCGCGCCGGGACCGTCGGTGAATACATCGGCCGTCGGAACGGGACATTGCGCAAGCTCGCTCCGCTCGCGTGCGCAATGTGCGACGGTGGCGCAGGAGGTTCAGGCTTCAGGGAACAGCTCGAAGGCGACGGGAGGCGCCCGGAGGGTGGGGAGCGGTTCGGCTCGCCACGTGAGCGGCTTGAGGATCTTCCTCGCCACATCGGGCTCCTCGATGCAGGCGATGAGCCGCATCGGGCCCAGACAACGAGAAAACACCGGAGGACTTCGACGCCGAAGATCTGGGAGCGCCCTCACGCATGAGGGTTTCTGCATGCATTCGCAGCATCGTCGCGCGGGGGCCGGCAAGAGCAGACGGGTTCACCGACGACAGCGGTGATGAATGATGACGACAGCGAGTGGCCACGACCGCGAGCTGGACGGTGGCGGGGTGTGAGATCTCGCTGAGATGCGAGCGCCTTTTGCCTGCTCCATGACCGTCGTGATATTTCCCGCTCCCTTTATGCCGCACCTTGAGGTGTCCTGATGCTCCGCTCGACCGTTCGTACGATGCTCTCCACGCTCGCCCTTACCCTTGCTGCAAGCATCGCTGCTCCAGCGTGCGATGACCCGGGAGAGGGAGAAGGCGAAGGCCAGCACAGCCAGCGCTTCGGCCATTGAGGCCCTGGTGACGTCGGTCAAAAAATTCATCTCCATCTCTTACCTGCAAAAAATCGTAGAAAATATATTAGTCTTTGTGTC
>CAJBHN010001216.1 GCA_903952805.1 uncultured Myxococcales bacterium
CCTGGCCTCGGCGCCCGTCGACACCACGGGCACCGACGTCAATCCGTCGAGCGGAGACAAGCCGAGCACCGCGGCGCGCGGAAAGTGCGTCAGCGCCCCACGCAATGGTCGGGTGATGGCGTGGGCGATTTGGGTCTGACCGCTGGCGACGTCGGCGCCGCCCAGCATGGCGGCAAAGGGGCTCTCGTCGACCACCACGTCGTTCACGACGTCGACGCCCACGCCGGCGGCGATGGATGCCAATGCCGGCGATGGGCGGTCGGGCTCGAGCAGCAGCACCATCGACAGCCCGCGGTCGACAGCCGAGCGGAGCAGGGCGACCTCGGCGTCGTCGAGGGCGGCAGTGCCTGGCACGATGACCAGAGCGCGGGCGTCGTCGGGGATGCGCCCCACCTGCAACAGGGGCAGCGGTACCAACTCCACGCCGCGAGCCGACAAGCTGCCCTGCAAGCGTGACAGCCCCAGCGGCGAATCGTCTCTGGGGTCTGCCTCACCATGACCTGCCAACACATAGGCCTTGGTCGTCGTTGTCGACGTCGCGCGACGAATCGCGTTGGTCAGCAACTCCTCATGGTCTGGCATGCCGGCAGCGAAGCGGACCCGCACCGGCGTGGCACCGACGCCGGCGGCGACCACGACGACGTTGGGGCCGCCCAGGGCCAGGTATTCAGCGATGCCGAGGACACGGGCCACGTCGAGGTCGGCAGCATCCCTGGCCGACCGGGACTCGACAGCGATCCGGCTGGTGACCCCCTGGTAGCGAGCCAAGAGCGCCATCAGCTCGGTGCGAGCCCGCTCGTCCTCGACAAAGGAGACCACGGTGACGTCCTGGTCGAGGCTCGACGCCACCAACAGGCTCTCCTGGGCGAGGGTGTTGGCGCCGGTGGCGGTGATGTCGACGCTGGCCGGCAGCGTCAGCGACGCCACGACGCCCGCCGCCAGCACCAGCGGCGCTGCCAACAGCGCTCCAGGCGGCAAACGTCGACGGGAAGATGACGACGGTGACGACGGTGCCGACGCAACGAGCGCGGCCACCATCAGGCACACCCCGCCCGCGACGACAAACGACAATCCAGCAGCGCCGACACCAAAGACAGGCAGCCCCACCAGCACGCCAATGGCGAGCAACACTGCGCCGGTGGGTGCGAGGGCCACGCGTACGCGGTTCATCGGCGCCGCCATTCGACAACGCCAGCCGTGGCCAACAGCGACGCGGTGACGACCCCCAACCACCACAGCACGTCGCCAACGTCGAGCACGCCACGCAGGCCGGCTTCGATGTGCGTGGCAGGAGAAAGTGCACCCAACGCCGACGCAAACGTCGGCCCCACCATCGCCGTCGCAGACGGAAGCAACCAAGACACCAACAGCAGCACGAACGCCAGCAGAGCACCCGCAAGGGGCTGATCGACGGCGACGGTGGCGACGCCGCTGACGACGACGAAGGCAAAGCCGGCCATGATGACCGTGGCGCACGCCAACAGGGTCTGGCCCGGATCGACGACGACGCCGACGTCGCCAACGGCCGGGCGGCCCACCATCGCCAGGAATCCCGCGAACACCAACGTCAGGGCAACCATGATGGTCACCGTGATGCCGGCGGCGACGGCGCGGGCGACGACGAAATGCATCGTCGACGGTGAGCGCTGCAGCAACCATTGACGGGCCGCGCCATCGCTCCATTGGCGCAGGGCGAGCAGCGGCCCCAAGAACAGCAAGACCACCGTGAGATTGTTCATCACCGAAGCAATCAGCAAATCATTGACGTCGAGCAGAGACAGCATCGCCGGGTCATTCAACGCCAGGGCCCGCTGCTCGGCCTGCTCGAACGCCACCAACTCCACCATGAACAGGCTGCCCGCCAGGAAAAGCCACACGGCGACGAGACCGAGACCAGCCGGCGTCCACAAAACCTGGCGGAGTTCGCGGACGACCAGGGCCCTCATGCAGCCCCCATTGACGACGTCGACGCAGAAGTTGCGAGGGCAGCGCGGGTCGCCTCGTCAAGGGCTGCGATGGGACCGACAAAGACGGTGCAGCCTGCGTTGATGGCCACGACGTCGTCGGCAACGGCGGCCAACTCAGCGGTCACATGAGAAGACAGCAGCACCGCGGTACCGCGAGCCGCTTCGGCGCGAATGAGCTGGCGCAATCCCTCGACCTGGGCCGGGTCGAGGCCGGCCGTTGGCTCGTCGAGCAGCAACACATCGGGAGCGCCGCACAAGGCCATGGCGATGCCCAGCCGCTGACGCGTGCCCTTGGACAACGACCCGGCCAGGCGACCAACGACCGCACCAAGATCGAGCACGGCCACGACGTCGTCGACGCTGCGCCCGGGACCAGGCGCCTGAGCCGCGAGGGCTCGGGCCGTCAGCAGGTGCTCGCGCACACTCATGCCAGCGACGACGGGGGGCTCCTCGGGAGCCCATCCCACCCGCGCCCGCGCCGACGACGACCACGACGGCATTCCGCACACGGTGATGGTGCCGCGTTGCGGCACGAGCACGCCGGCCAGCAGCTTGATCGTGGTGGTCTTGCCGGCGCCGTTGCGCCCCAGGAAGCCGGTGATTCGACCTCGATGCAAGGTCATATCGACGCCAGTGACCCCGTTGCCGCTCCCTTCGCCCCAACTCCAGGCGACGCCGCTGGCCTGTACCAGCACGTCACCGGTCTGGGGCACCGTCGCGTCGCCAGCGTGGAACGAACTCGAGGTCATTGACGGCGACGCCTGCTCAGACGTCGCAAGCCCAGGATGGGGACGAGCGCCGCCAGGGGGTCGCACACGGGCGTGTCACTGCCAACGCAGCCAACGCCCGAGCCGGAAGCGGCGTCGTCTTGCGCGGCCTCATCGACGGCTCGTTCGGGACCGGCACCGCGACCAGCGACGAGGGCGCCGTTGAAGGTGACCAGGTCGATCGTGTCTTCTTCGCCGACCACAGAGACGGTGATGGTGCCGGGGCTGTCAGGCTGGCCGGTCTCGCTCACCGACGGACCAAACGTCGACGTCACCACCGGACCAGTCGCGCCGTTCAGGGTGATGCGTGCGTCGGCGGACCAGGTGTGGTCCTTGAGGCCAAGCACCTCGTCACCACTGGCAAAGGCCCGAGCCCAGGTCGTGACGCTGCCGGTGTCACCGTCGGCCGCCGCAACCTCCATGCGAACCTCGTCGATGTCGCGGTTGTCGACGGTGCTGGTGACGTAGCTGAGGTCTGTCAGGCCCGGGCTCTGCAGCACCAGGTCATACGATGCGCCCTCGGCGTCGGCAGTGACTTCGAAGCCTCCCAAGCCCGTGGAGACCACAGCAGCCACAGTCTCTGGTTCAACGTCATCCTCTGGCACGACGACGAGCGTGCTGGCGCCAAAGTCGAGCACGCCCTGACCGCAGCGATCGACAGCAGCCACACCAAAGGTGGTCTTCGCCCCGCCCACCAAGGCGAACGTGGCCGGCACGGTGACATCGATGGCGTCGGCGAAAGGCAGCAACGACGCGTCGACCAACGAGGTATTGCCCAAGGGCACAGCGTTGAGGTCAAAGCGGTCGAGCACGACGCCACCGTCGGTGACCGCCACCCGCACCGCGCCGGGGCCGACAAGGGTGACCAGGAAGCTGATGGCTGATGTATCCGCCTGGACCACGGCGACCGAAGCCACATGGTCGACATTGACGCCGACGTCCACCGACGCGCTCAACGTCAGTGTGTCGGCCTTGAGGGGGCGGGCGGTCAATTCGAAGGTGCTGCCGACGGCGATATTGGTTGAGAACACCAAATCGGTCGGGGCCTCAAACGCCAACACCCCGTCAAGCCCTCCCACGCCAGGAGGAATCGACGGCACCTCGCAGGCTGACAACGCCAGCACCAGCGCTGGCGCCATCAGCAGCCGGGCGCCGCTATGCATCGCCGCCACCGTCACCGCCCGCTCCGTCGTCGTCGTCGACGGCGGCGCCATCGGCCGACACCGGGATGTTCGACACGACCGCGGTGGTCGGCTCATCACCAGGCTCGGCGATGCGGACGACGGCGATCACCTTCTCGTCGTCATCGACATTGAGCAGCTTCACGCCCTGGGTGTTGCGGCCAATCTCGGAGACGTCGTCGGCGTTGATACGGATCAACGTGCCGCCGTTGGTGATCAGCATGGCCTGGTCACCGGGGTTGACCTGGATGGCGCCGGCCACGCGGCCGTTGCGTTCGGTGGTCTTGATGGTGATGACGCCCATGCCAGCGCGGTGCTGCAGCGGGTACTCCACCTCGTTGGTCCGCTTGCCGAAACCGCGCTCGGTCACGGTCAGCACCGCACTGCCCTTGGCCAGGACCTCCATCGCGACGACCTCGTCCTTGACCTTGCCGTCCTCGGCGAGGCGGATGCCGTTCACGCCGACAGCCTGACGTCCCATCGGCCGCACCTCGACTTCGTTGAAGCGAATCGACATGCCGTCGGCGGTCGTCACAAACAGGTCGCTGCGGCCATCGGTGCTGCGGACGGCGATGAGCTCGTCGCCAACTTCGATGCCAACGGCAATGAGACCTGTGCTGCGCGGATTGCTGTACTGGGTGAGGTCCGTCTTTTTGACGACGCCGTTTTTCGTACAGAAGAACAAGAACGCCTCGTCCTCCTTTTCCGGGAAGCGGCGGACGGGCAACACCGTGCAGACCTGCTCGCCGTCTTCGAGTTGGACCAGGTTGACGATGGGGCGACCGCGGGCCTGACCACCGGCTTCGGGCAACTGGTGCACCTTCAGCCAAAAGACGCGCCCCTTGGTTGTGAACGTCAACAGGTAGGCATGGGTCGAGGCGACGAAGGCATCCTGGATGAAGTCTTCATCCTTGATCTTCGCCGCGCTCTTGCCTTTGCCGCCGCGCTTCTGCGACCGATAGGCCGACACCGGCGAACGCTTGATGTACCCAGCGTGGGAAATGGTCACGACCATTTCCTCTTCAGCGATGAGATCCTCGACATTGATCTCGTCGACGTCGCCGACCAGTTGGGTGCGCCGCTCGGCGGCAAACCGGGTCTGGATGTCCTTCATCTCGGATTTGATGACCTGCATCAGCACGCGCAGGTCACCCAAAATCTCGCGCAAGCGAGAAATCTCGCGCAGCAGCTCTTCGGCCTCGGCGGTGAGCTTGTCGCGCTCCAAACCGACCAGGCGAGACAAGCGCATCTCGAGGATGGCCTGTGCCTGGACCTCATCCAGTTGCGCGTAACCCTGCTTGAGCCAACCGTCGATCTGCGTGGTCGGCGCGCTGGCGAACAGCCCCAGCTTGATGGCGCCGACGAACTTCTCAGCACAGAGGCGGACCTTGGCCTCGTCAGTATCAGTGGAGCTGCGGATGATGGCGATGATGCGGTCGATGTCGTCGAGGGCCGTCAGCAAGCCGGCCAGAATATGGAAGCGTCGCTCGCACTCATCGAGTTCATAGCGCGTGCGACGGGTGACCACGTCGCGACGGAAGTCGATGAACAACTCAAGCATCGTCTTCATCGGCAGCGTCTTGGGCTGGCCGTCGACGATGCTGAGCATCTGCACCGGGTAGTTGATCTCCATCTGCGTGTGCTTGAAAATCTGATTCAGCACGATGTCGGCGATGGCGTCGCGCTTGAGGTCGATGGCCACTCGCATGCCGTCGCGATCGCTCTCATCGCGCAGCTCGGCGATACCTTCGACCTTCTTGTCGCGAACCAGCTCGGCGATGCGCTCAACGAGGCGAGCCTTGTTCACCTGGAAGGGAATCTCGTCGATGATGATCTGGGTTCGCTTGAGCTTCGCGTTGTCTTCAATGCGGGCCTTCCCGCGGAGCTTGAGCGATCCACGCCCCGTCTCGTAGTACGACACGATGCCGCCGGAACCGCAGAGCTGGCCCCCCGTCGGGAAGTCGGGTCCGGGCATGAGCTGAAGCAAGCGCTTCAGGTCGACGATGCCCTTGCCTTCGTATTTCTCCTCGATGACCGCGATGACGGCGTTGACGACCTCGTTGAGGTTGTGCGGCGGGCAACGGGTGGCCATGGCGACCGCGATGCCTTCGGAGCCGTTGACGAGGAGGTTTGGCACCCGGCTCGGCAACACGGACGGTTCGCTGTGGCTGCCGTCGAAGTTGGGGATGAAGTCGACGGTGTTTTTTTCAATGTCGCGCAACAGCTCTTCGGCGAGCTTGGCGAGCCGGGACTCGGTGTACCGGTACGCGGCGGGCGGGTCGCCGTCGACGGAGCCGAAGTTGCCCTGCCCGTCGATGAGAATCGCACTCATGTTCCAGGGCTGGGCCAAACGCACGAGCGCGTCGTAGACGGAGGCGTCACCGTGGGGGTGATACTTCTTGAGCACCTCACCGACGACGCCAGCGCATTTGGAGTATTTGCGGTTCGACAGCAAACCTTCGTCGTACATCGCGTACAAAATGCGGCGATGCACCGGCTTGAGCCCGTCTCTGATGTCGGGGAGCGCACGCCCGACGATGACGCTCATGGAATAGTCGCGGTAGCTCCCCTTCATCTCGTCGACGATGGAAATCTGCTCATTGCGCCGACCGCCGCCGCTACCTGGTGGCTCGGCTGGCGGCGCCGCATGGCCGTTGCCTGCGCCGGTTTCGCTCTTTGGGTCGTCACGGTTGTCGGGTGCGTCGCTCATGGGATGTCGTTAGCAGCGACCATCGTCGACGCCAAGCGCCGTTCCCACCCGGCGTCGGTGGCCGGCGCTCATGGCTCGTGCGCGGCCAAACCCACCGAAAGGGGCTGCCAGTCCGGCACCCGAGCGGCGTCACGGCATAAATGGCTCGAGAACCAACCAAAAAAAGGCGCCCTTCAAGGCGCCGTCTTTTGCGTGGTCGGGGTGACAGGATTCGAACCTGCGGCCTCTTGGTCCCGAACCAAGCGCTCTACCAAACTGAGCTACACCCCGACGGTGTCGTCGGGGCGAGTAAGCCATCGCGCGACGAGACCGTCAAGGAGATTCCTCGCACTGCCCTCAGACCGAAGGCGCTGAGGCCTTCTGGGCCTGCGCTCGGGCGGTCTGGATGGGTACCAGGGTGCCCTGGTCGCGGACGTGCGGCACGCCGGGCTCCAGATGCTCAGGTATGCGCCGGATGAGCTCGTCCTCGCGCATGGTGATGAACGTCCCGTTGGGAATGGCCCGCCCGGGCAGCAACAGCACCTTGGCACCGACATGAGCGCCGTGGCCAAGACAGGAGCCCAGGAAGCTCCGCCCAGTCGAGCGCAGCATCCCGTCATGCAGGACATCGACGCTGCCCTGCAGCTTGGCATCGATGAAGCCGGCCCACGTCGACAGCGATGCACCGCGACCAATGACACTGACCTGAAGTTTGTAGTTGGAGAGGATCGCATCGGCGTAGGCCGCGGACCAGACCACGAAGGTGCGGGGTGTGACCGATACGCCGTTGCCAAGTGTCGACGACAGCACCGTGGCGTGGTCACCGACGGTGACGTTGTCCCCGAGGATGCTGTTGCGGACGCTGGCCCCGGCACCGACGCTGACGTTGTCGCCGAGGATCGACGCCTCGACCCAGGCCGTCGGGTGAATACGGCAGTTTTTGCCGGTCGCGACGAAGCGATGGGTGATGGCCGCCAAGGACCACGGCGCCGACGTCGCCAGACGCCAGAGGGCCCAGCCGGTCCGGGCGCGGGCGAGTTCGAGGACCTCG
>CAJBHN010001217.1 GCA_903952805.1 uncultured Myxococcales bacterium
CCCAGCAGTGCATCTGCTTTTCTGCTTGGCTGGCCGCACCGCGGCATCGGCGCCCGGCGATGGTGAGACAACTCGAGTCTCCGTCTTTTCAGGGACTTGGAGGCATGAGCCACTCGTGTCACCGATCACATGGCATGCAGGCCCATCAGGCCTGGCTTTCGCCCCCGATGGCCTGTCTCACGTGTTGCTGTCTGTCTCAGCGTCTGGACGCGTGATGTGTCTCACGGAGGAAGCGGGTCCCTCGCAGGCCGTCCAGATCGGCCGCACCGATGCCGAACATCGCGATCCGCAGCTCGTCGAGGGTGTCGGCGATGAAGCCCGCGAGGGCCTCCTCCCCCTTGTCGGCAGCCACCAACATCGGCCGAGCCATGGCGCCGACGTCGGCCCCCAGGGCGAGGGCCTTGGCGAGATCGAGCCCTGATCGCAAACCACCAGTGGCAATGAGCGGGACGCGGGCCGAAACGCTGCGCACCGCCACAATCGACTCAGCCGTGGGGATGCCCCATTCGCCAAACGCGAGCCCCATTTTGCGGCGTCGTTCGGTCTTGGCGCAGATCCCCTCGACCTTGGCCCACGACGTGCCCCCGGCACCACCGCAGTCAATGCCGGCGATGCCGGCGTCCACCAGACGCTTGGCGGCGTCGGCTGAGACGCCGAAGCCGACCTCCCGGGCAAAGACCGGGACCCCCTCGGCCCGCATGGCCGAACACAATGCCTTGATGCGAGGCACGAGGCCGCGGAAGTCGACGTCACCGCCCTGGGCCGCCTCCTGGATGGGGTTCATGTGCAGAAAAAGGGCGTCAGCGCCAATCATGGCCACGGCGCGGCGGGCTTCGTCGACGCCCCATCCCTTGGCCAGCTGGCCGACGCCGAAGTTGGCGAACAGCACGATGGACGGCGCCACCTCGCGGACTTTGAAGAAGTCGGCGCGGTCGACGGTCTCAATGCCGACCCGCTGGCTGCCCACGCCCATGGCGAGACCAAAATGCTCCGCTGCCGCTGCCAGGCGCCGATTGATGGCATGGGCGCGATCAATACCGCCCGTCATCGGGGCAATCATCAGCGGCGCCTTCATGGTCTTGCCGACCAGCGACGCCGACAGGTCGATGTGCTCGAGGCTGACCTCAGGCAGCGCCTGGTTTTCGAAGTCGTAGCGGTCAAAGCCCGCCGACTTGGTGTACTCGACGGCCGACGTCAGGCAGGCGTCGATGTGGTGGGCCTTGGATTGGGGATCGCGCACCAGCGGTGCGCCTTCTTCGGACTTAGGCATGGGGTCTGTTGGCACGATCCGACGGCGTCGTCATCGCCGTCGACCCTGTGATTCAGCTGACCCGGTCACACGAACGCTCAGCCGCCGCCCGGGTCGCTTTTGCGCTTGCGGACCACCACGCCGTTTTTGCGAGGCTCAAGGACTCGCCCCTGACGCTCGGCAAACGGCGTATCGATGCTGCCCGACCACGTCGTGAAGCCGCGCAGGCAATTGGGGCACAGGGGATCGCCGTCGTCGACCACGTGAATCGGCATACGAAACGGCACGCCGCACAGATTGCAGACTTCCGCGCGGGTCTCCTCGGGAGGGCGGGTGCCGACCTCGTAGGCCCGCAGAATCAGGGCCGCGCAGGAGCGACACAGCGCCTTGGACGAGTCTCGCGGTGCATAGGGCACGTGGTCCTCGGTCCCACAGCGGCCGCAAGCGACGCGTCGAGCCACGCGGGTGCCGTGTTCGTTGCGTTCTCCCCCGACGTAGAGGTTGCCGCCACCTTTGCGCTCGAAAGACCGCACTGGAGCCGACGGCCCCGTTTGAAGCGGTCGAACG
>CAJBHN010001218.1 GCA_903952805.1 uncultured Myxococcales bacterium
CCGGCTGGCGTCTTGGCGAAGCCACGCCAAGGCCTCGACGCCAAATCCAGTGGGACGCGCATCCAGCAGGACCACCGCAGGGGCCTCTTTGGGGCAGGCCGTCAGCGACCACACCAACTGCAAGGGCGTCGGCGCAACAGCCACCTGAATCCCCGCCGTGAAGAATCTCGAAGCGAGTTCGCTCTCGAGTCCATGGTCATTGCTCGCAATCAACAGATCAGCGTTCATGTCGCGCCTCGCCAAGTTGAAACCTTTCCGTCTCTGCTGCATCGAAAACCCCACTTCGATCATCAGAACCATGCCCACCTCCGTGTCAAGCGTGCGCTTTGCCCCGCTGTTGCATCCAGTTGGCGCGGCTCTCGCCATCGTCGTCGTCATCGTCGTCCTGGTCGCGTAGTCGGCGATGACTGAATCAAGCCAGGTGCGGAAAAAGTGCGGCATGCTGGCGGAGAAATCCACGCCCGCAGGCTGCTGGGTCGGTGCTGCGTGCTGAACACCGTGCTCGCACGAGAAAGCGATGGTCACGACGCCATCATCGACGGGGGCTGCATCGCGACTGCGCCTGTATTTCCCTGAACGTTGGCCTGGTTGCCCGCATCCGCACCCGATTCTAAAATAATGATGATGAGTTGCGTCGCCATCGGCGCCGCTCGTTCAAGCATTCGTCGCGCTCGGTCGAGCCCGAGATCGACCAGCAACGACCGAAACAAGTCCGACGGTCGGCATGCCAACGACGGTCGTTGAGGCGGACATCCACGGACGTGGCAGGCGCGACGATCGTTGTCACCGGACCCATGTCTGAAGCTTCGATGAGACGAACCCGACGCGTGCGTTGACGCGTGCCTCCTCACTCACGCGATGAGGCACGCATGCGTTGACGCGTGCCTCCTCACTCACGCGATGAGGCAAAGGACCCGCTGGTCACAACGTTCGGTGGCTCGCGTGGCGTCTCGATCGCTCGGAGGCCTTCGTCCGTTGGGCACATGCGTTGCAATGAAAGTGTCGAATGTGGTCAGCAGGGCCGAGCGCCGGCTGCGGAGGGTCTCATGAAGGAATCGCTGCTGCGTGCATGGTTCATGGCGGCGTGCATCGCCGTCACGCAGGCGCCGCCGCTGCGCGCAGAGGTTCATGGTGGCGAATCGATCGTGGTTCAACCGGGGCAAATCGTTGACGGCAATCTGTACGGCGTGGCCAACACCGTCGCTGTAGGCGGTGATGTCCTCGGCGATGTCATCGTTGGTGGCGCGACGGTGGTGGTCTCTGGCCATGTCCGTGGCGACGTGTTTGCCGTCGGAAGCACCGTGGTGGTGACGGGACGCGTCGACGGGGACATCCGTGCTTTCGGGGGCGATGTATCGGTGAGCACGGCCCTGCCGGGCGATGCCGTTTTGCTGGGGTCGACGGTCACCCTCATGGGACGCGTCGGGGGCGATGCCATCGTCGGCGGTGGCCGAGCAGCCATCAGCGCCCCCATTGAGCGCACGCTGTATCTGGCCACCACCGAGGCCTCCCTGTCGGCCCAGGTTGGGCGCAACCTGGTGGGGATCGCCGACCGCCTGGTGCTTGAGGACGGCAGCGCCGTGAACGGTGACGTGGACTACACCGGCAACACGTTCGAACTCGCGCCGGGAGCCATCGTCGATGGCACGGTGGTGCATATTCCAGCCGAGCCTCAGGCGCGCATGGTCGTGAGGACCGGCGTCACCGGGTGGCTGCAGGACCTCATTGGCCTTGGCGCCTTTGGGGCGTTGTGGCTGTTCCTGTTTCGTGGCTTTGCCCAACGCGCCATCGAGACGCTGCGCGGTCGCCCCGCCCTCAGCCTTGCTGTCGGGTCCGGGGTCTTGCTTGGTGCCCCGCTGGTGTGCAGCGTTGCGTTCGCCGTCGGCGTCGTCGCTGGTGGGTGGTGGATGTCGCTGTTCGGCGCCGCGATCTACGCCATGGCGATCACGATCACGTTCCCGCTGACGGCGGCATTGGTTGGTCGACAGGTTCTGATGGTGCCGCTTGGGTGCAAGCACGAGTTGGAGCCGATGCTGCTGGTGCTCTTGGCTCAATCGCTCTTGACCAGGGTGCCCGTCGTTGGCCCGGTGCTCAGCCTGGCCATTGTGCTCTTCGGGCTCGGCGCCATCGCACTGACCCTGGTGCCGATGCTGCGACAGGCTCGCCTGCCGTCGAGCCCTGAGCCCATGACGACGGCACCGGCGAGTGGTTCTGCGTGAGCGGTGAGCTCTCCGTGCCCGGGGCGTGGTGATTCTTGCCCGGGTCGACTACCGTCGCGCTCCGACATGCATTTTACTCCGATTCGCCAACTTGGTGTCGGCGGCATGGCCGTGGCGACGCTGGCACGCGATGAGGCCGGCAGGTTGGTGGTGCTCAAGCGGTCCCTGGCGGGCCGTCCGTCTGATGACAAGGCGCTGCGTGACGAGGGCCGCCTCGGGCAGCTGCTTGACCATCCCGCCCTTGTGAAGACGCTTGGTGTCATCGAAGAGGATGGGCACCCCTGTCTGGTGCTGGAGTATATCCCCGGACTGTCGCTGCAGGCGTTGCGATCGTGCGGTCCGCTGGCGCCCGGCCTGTGTTGTGTCATCGGGCACCATATCGCCGAAGCCCTCAGCACGATTCACACGGCTGAAAATGACCAGGGTCATCACCTCGGGATGCTTCATCGCGACGTGACGCCGGCCAACATTCTGGTCTCGCTGGATGGCCAGCCCAAGCTGATCGATTTGGGGATCGCTCGGGCCCTGGATTCCACCGTCACCAAGACATCAACAGGGGAGTTGCGGGGAACGTTGCGCTTTCTGGCTCCGGAGCTGTTTGCGGACGCGAAGCAGTCGACCGCTACGGATCTGTGGGCGATGGGAGTCTCGCTGTTGGAGGCTGCTTTGGGAGCGCCTCTTTTTCGGGGCTCAACCCACGAAATCCTGCTCAATATTGTGCGCAAGCCTCCTCTGGAGAGCATCGATGCCTCGCGCCTCGACCCCCGGCTTACAGCCGCCCTGCGCCCCCTGCTCGAACCCGATCCGGCCCTTCGTGACGCCGACGCTCGCATCTCGGCAGCTCGATTTGCCGAGGCTGCCCTGTCGTTTTCGGCGGACCGAGCTGCGCTCGCTGTGCACGTTCGAGCATCGTGTGCGACGCCCCCGCCGCGGGCTGATCGCCGTGACGCGGCGTTGGATCAGGAGCCGGCCGCGGCACTGGATGAAGAGAGCTGGTCGTCGTTGCTGGATGCGCGAGCAGCTGTTTCCGAGTCGACCGGCTCGACGGTGCAGATGGCGGACCGTGGCCGTCAGCCATGGCGGCGGGGGTTCATCGGCGCCGTGGCCGCCGCCGCCGCAGGCCTTGCCGGCGCCAGCTTTCTGCTGCTTCCCAACGACGACGCTGTGGTCGAGGGCCCGCCGGTTCGGCCTCGGCTCGAGGACCTGGCACCATCGGCCGTTTTGGTGCCCAGGGGTCTGGTCTGGCGCTACGACGATACCGGCCTGGAAAGCGATGGGCGGTACACAGCCCCGGATTTCGACGACAGCCAGTGGAAGACCGGTCCCGCACCCCTCGGTTACGGCGACGACACGATTACGACGGTGATTTCTTACGGGTCTGATCCGAAGCGTAAGCATTCCTCGGCTCTGTTTCGGGCCACCTTTGACGTCAAAGATCCGGCCAGTTTCGGTGGCGTGCGGGCGAATATTGTCTTCGACGACGGTGTGCTCTTGACCCTCAACGGGCGCGAAGTTGCCCGCGACGGTCTGCCGCCTGGCGCAACGCTGCTGCACTGGGCGACCAAGGTCGTCGACAATGACCATGAGCACAAGCCTTTGCCTTTCTTCTTTTCGGCCGAACGGCTTCGCACGGGAAGAAACGTCATCGCGGTCCAGGTCCATCAGCACAGCCCCATCAGCACCGATCTGGAATTCGACCTCGAGCTCGTCGGTTTGCGGCTTCCGTCGCCACCGTGAAGGTCGCCCGCTCTCGACTGTCAGTGCCCATGGCGATGGTGCAGGTCCGGTGTATGCGTGTGGCTGTGGACCATGGGCTCATGGCGATGTGGGTGGCTGTGCGGCGTGTCCCCCGCTTCAATCCCGTCGACGTGGGTATGTTGATGGTGCGCATCGTGGGTGTGCTCGTGGTCATGTGCCAACGCCTCGTGGGCATGTTCATGAATGTGCTCCTCCGTGAGGTGCAGCCACAGTCCAGCCGCCATCAACGCCGCCGCCACCAGCAGACGCCAGCCCCATGCTTCGTCGAGCAGCAGCACCGAGGCCAGCGCACCCACAAACGGCGCTGCGCCGAAATAGGCGCCGGTGCGGGCGGTGCCAAGGTGGCGCAGGCCCATGACAAAAAACGCCAAGCTCAAGCCGTAGCCCCCAAAGCCCACCAACATCAGCAGTGCGCCGACGTCGAGGGCTGGCAGCGGCTGCGGCAGCGCCA
>CAJBHN010001219.1 GCA_903952805.1 uncultured Myxococcales bacterium
CTCGAGCTGCTCGTCGGCAGGGGGAATGAAGCCGATGTCGACGTCGACAACGTCGCCGCAGCGGGCCCGGCCGGGTTCGCTGTGGTGCGCGATCTTGTGGCCGCCGAAGGTCACCGTGACGTCGGCGCCGACGCAGGCGCCGCCGGGTTGCTGGCCATCGCAAGGCAGGCCCGAAGGCACGTCGATGGCGATGACGCTGGCCCCGCGGGCCCGCACCGTCTCGATGGCGACGACGACGGCGGTGGCGCCCTCATCCAGGGGGCGGGCCAGGCCGCTGCCAAAGAGGGCGTCGACGATGACCGTCGGCGTCGCTTGCGACACGCGCGCGGGCACGTCGCCCACGACGACGCCGGGATGGCCAAGGTGTTTGGCCGCCGACGCAAACAAGGCCGCCGCGGTGGCCGCGTCGCCCGTGAGCGAGGCGGGGTCGACGGTGGCGTTGACCGTGACGTCGACGTTGCGGGCCAATAAGTGGCGGGCACAGACATAGCCGTCGCCGCCGTTGTTGCCGCCGCCGCACACGACCACGACCGAGCCGGTGCTGCCCCGATGGCGGGCCAGGGTGGCCATGACGACGTCGGCGACGGCGCGACCGGCGTGCTCCATCAGCACGAGGCCCGGCACGCCTATGACGTCGATGGTGTGTCGATCCCGGCAGCGGGCCTGGCTGGCGCTCAGCAGCGCCTCCAGCGTCAGGTGGATGGCCCGGGTTGCCATGCGGTCAGGGCAGCGCCGCCATGAAGCTCTCCAGCTGGGCCGCGGCTGGTGTGCCCGGCACGAGTTCCTTGGCCCGCTGGGCCAGGGCTCGCGCCCGCGATGACAGCTGGTGTTGCCGGGCGAGCAGGGCCCCCGACACCAACGACGAGACGTCGCTGCTGCGGGTCAACAGCGACAAGCCGAGGTCGGCGTCGGCCATGCGCTCCTGGGCAATGCCCACATGCACCAACTCCAGGGCGACTTCGCCAACCAACGCCGGCGGTGCCGAGCGGGCGGCGTCACGCAGGAGTTCGAGGGCCTCGTCGATGCGCTTTTGACCCAGGGCGATGCGAGACTGCAGCCGCTGGGCGCGGACCGCCTGGCCGGCATCAACGCCGGGCAGGGTGATGATTTCGGCCAGGACCGTGGCGGCTTCGTCGCTGCGACCAGCGTCGATCAGGGTTTCGGCGAACAGCAGCGTCGTGTCGTGGTCGTATGGCACCTGCTCATGCAGGCGACGGCCCAGGTCGAGGGCGGCGTCGCGCTCACCAAGCTCCACCAAGATGCGCAATTGGAGTTGGCGCGGCGGCAACGACGTCGGCGACGCCGCGCACGCCCGCTCCAGGATGCCCAGCGCTTCGCTGTACTGGCGGCTTTCGACCAGCATCTCGCACAGCGCGAGTGGCGGGCTGACGAATGTCGGCTCGAGGTCCCACGCCATTTCGTAGAGGGTGCCGGCCCGGGCGGGGTCGCCCTGGGCAAACAAGATCTGCCCCAGCTGGAACCGGGCCACCGCGTGGGACGGCACAGCGCGCGCGACCGCGCTCAACAGTTCGGCGCCCTGCTGCATGTCGCCGCGGGACACCCGCACCAGGGAGTGCAAGTAGACGGGGCCGACGGCGCGGGGGGCCGCGCTGATGGCCTCCACGATGCGGCGCTCGGCGCGCTCGAGGTCACCTTCGGCCAGGGCCAGGGCGGCGTCGCCGAGGGCGACCTCCGGCCGATCCCGGTCACCGAGTGCGTCGCGTGCTTCGTCGACGCGGCCGTCCATCAAGAAGGCACGAGCGCGCAGGGTTTCCAACTCGGCGCGCGGCAGGCTGTGAGGCCCTTGCAGCAGGGCCAGGGCGTCTTGCGGTTTGGCCTGGCCGAGCAACAATTCGATGTCGCCCGTGAGACCTTCTGCCATCTGCAGGCCGCCGTCGTCGCCCTCGTCCTGGGCCGGCACCAGCACGCCGCCGGGGAGTCCGCGCAGGCGGACCCAGATGATCTCCACATCGTGGTTTCCCGTTCGCGGCGCCATGCGCAGCTGCGAAGGGTCGCGCATGGGGCGCGTGTCGACGTTGGAAACGCGATCAGCATCAGGCGGGGGCATAGGCTCAGTCACGCGATCGGTTCTGGCACCCTTTGTCTCGGCTGTCTGCCCCTGAACATCGGTGTCTGACCTGTGTGCCATGCAGCCCACC
This sequence comes from uncultured Myxococcales bacterium, assembly GCA_903952805.1. Taxonomy (GTDB): domain Bacteria; phylum Myxococcota; class UBA727; order UBA727; family VGSZ01; genus VGSZ01. The sequence goes on from CAJBHN010001219.1 coordinate 2,160, forward strand.
GCAGCGACCCCGCGGCTGCTCAGGTCGTCGTCGTCGTCCTCACAGGGTCAAAGCGATACCCGATGCCCCTGACGGTGACAAAGTGGGCTGGCTCGTCTGGGTTGTGTTCCAGCTTTTTTCGCAAGGACACGACGAAGTTGTCGACCGTGCGTTCGGTTCCCTCGTAGTCGAGCCCCCACGCCCCCTCCAGCAGTTGATCGCGGCTGTGGGCGCGCCCGGGGTGATCGACGAAGAACAACAGCAGGGCCATTTCACGAGGTGACAGGGCCACGACCTCGCCGGCGCGGGTGACCGCGCGGGCGCGACGGTCGACAGCGACGTCGTCAAACAGCACCACCGATGGCTTGAGCGCGGCACGGCGACGCAATACCGCGTTGACCCGGGCGATGAGCTCGGAGAGCCCGAAGGGCTTTTGCACGTAGTCGTCGGCGCCGAGGTCGAGGCCGAGGACCTTGTCCTCTTCAAGGCCCTTGGCCGTCAGCATGATGATGCCGGCGGTGTTGCCGCGTCGGCGCAGCTCCCGCAGCACTTCGAAGCCGTTCATCGTGGGAAGCATGACGTCGAGAATGACGAGGTCGGGGACGTCTTGCAGTGCCCGCTTGAGGCCCTGCTCGCCGTCGGCCTCGACGGTGACAGCGTAGCCTTCATGGCGCAGATTCAGTCGCAGGCCGGCAGCGATGGCGCTGTCGTCTTCGACGATGAGGACGCGGGGCTTGTCCTGTCCGTTTTTTGTCACGGCGTCTTTTGTCACGGCGAACCTCCGGCAGGCGGTGTGGCGACAGCGTCGGTGTGGCCGCTGTCGTCGAGCCCGAGCCAGGCATTGGGGATGAACCACCCCGTCGCCATGCCCGCCAGCTGTCCTGCGAGGCCGGCGCCGGCGGCGATGCGGCTGCCGGTGTCGAGGTCGCCCGGTACGACGGCAAACGTGATGCCGCCGATGAGGCCGGCGCCGAGGAAACCGCCAGCCACCACGGCCGCCGAGCGGGCTGCTGGCACCTCGACCCATGGGCTGGAGGCCAAAGCAATGAGCCCTGCGGCGCCAGCGACGCCAAAGGTGGTGCCGAACCCAAAGTCGGTGCGGCCGACGCCGCCCACGTCGGAGAGAGCGACCGGGACGGCGGCAAAGACGCCGAGGCCGCCTGCCAGACCGCCCAGACCTGCAGCGGCCATCAGCAGGGCATTGTCGTCGGCGCTGACGTCAGCGACGGCGGTCAACGCGCTGGAGCCCACCAGGCCGGCAGCGGTGCTTCCCGCGAGCACCCACGCCGGACCGCCTCCCTTGAGGTCAAGCATGAAGCCCAGCCCCGCCCCCAGCACCGCGGCACTGCCGACGCCGCCAAAGACGGCGATCTGCTCAGGTGGGGTCAAAGCCAGGACCTGCTGGTCGTCGAGCAACCAGGCCGCGCCGCCAGCCGCTGCACCGGCGGCGATGGCGATGCCGGCCTGGCTGACAAACGACACGTCCTGGCGAGACAGGCGTGTGAAGTCGTCGTCGTAGACGAGGACGTCGCGGGCGGGGATCAGGGCCGACGGCAGGGCGCCGCCAATGAGCAGGCCGCTGCTGGCGGCGGTGGCGATGAAGAGCCAACTCGGCTGGTGTTCCTCGGGCAGCGGGGCCGGGCTCAGGGGCAAGGCGCTTGGAGGGGTGTCGTCGTCAGGTTGCTTGGGCAGCGGCGGCAACGTCACCGGGCGCAGGGGCAGGCCGCCGAATCGGACCCAGCAGCCGTAGCGCACGTCGTCGGCGGCGGCGGCGCGAGCTTCGAAGGCGTCGGCGGTCCCCGGTGGATGCAAGCTGCCCAGCAGCTCGGCGCCGGCGCAGGCGACCTCATCGTCGGCGTCGTCCATGAGGCCGAGGGCCGCGGCGACTGCGGCGTCTTTGTGGGCGTCGCTCATGCGTCGGACCAGGGCGACGAGGGATTGGCCGCCGGTGGCCCGCACCAGGGGATCCGGGTCGCGGCAGGCACGCACGAGGGGGTCTATGGCGACGGTGGGGTCCAACCAGGGCAGCACAGCGGCGGCGAGGGCGCGGGTGCGTGGCGACGGGCTGTCGATGAGCAGCAGCAGCCTGGCTCGATCGGCGTCCTTCAACTCGGTGCCGAC
>CAJBHN010001220.1 GCA_903952805.1 uncultured Myxococcales bacterium
ACTGCAGTGGCGCCCGCGGTCGCGGCGGCATCCAGGACGCCGACATCGTCATGAACGGCACCGGCATTAACTGGAACGAAGACACCGTGGATGGATTCAGCGTGGTCTCCACCATGACGCACGAGGTCGGCCATGCCATCGGCTTCGGCCACCCCTGCGTCGACTGCAGCGATGACTTTATTATGAGCGCCACCAGCGGCGATAACGACAGCAACACGCCGCTGCTGGGCGATCAAGACGCGATTCGGTCGCTGTACCCGGGCACCCCGGGCGGTCTGGGGACGGCGTGCAGCGCCGACAACCAATGCAATGACGGTCCCTGCGTCACGGTGCCGATCAACAGCCAAAACCGCTCATTCTGCTCCCAGAGCTGCTCGGGCACGTGTCCGAGCGGTCTCGTCTGCGCTGCCGTCAGCGGCGAAGGCGACGTCTGCGTCTTCTCCAACGCCAGCATCGCCCAACCTGGCGAGACCTGCGGCCCTCCTGGCTGCGTCGGCGAGTGCACTGGCGCGGTCGGTCCTGGCTGCAACGTCTGCCTCGAAAACGGCAATGCCAGCACGTGCTTCGCCGGCTGTACGCCCAATACGGGAGCCGGCTGCACGGGCAACGACGGCTGCGCGCCCTTCGGCTGCAGTGCCAACGCCGATTGCGGCGCTGGCGGCGCTTGCACCAACGGCGCCTGCACCAACATTGGGGTGTGTGTCGCGGGGGGAACTGCCCTGCGCGGCCAAGCCTGCAGCGACGCGGTCGCCTGCGTCGCCGGCGTCACCTGCATCACCGACGGCGCGGGGGCCAATGGGGTCTGCCTGGGCCTGTGTGACGGCACCGGTGCCGGCTGCCTGTCCACCGAGACGTGCTTGTACCTGTTCACCAATGAGGCCAACACCGGGGCCTGTTTCTCCGCCGGCCGCGGTGTCGAGGGCGACGCCTGCGCCGACTTCGACTAATGCGGCCGCGGGCTGATCTGCCTGGGCGGCACCTGCGCCCAGCGCTGCGACCGCGGCTTCTCCTGCGCTGGCTCCCAGACCTGCACGGCCATCGCCAGCGGCAACGGCATGCAATTCTGCGCGCCCGTCGGGGGCGGGGGAGAGGGCGAAGGCGAAGGCGAAGGCGAAGGCGAAGCTCCCGCCTGCCTCATCGAGCGTGGCAATTTCGACTGCCCCGCCGGCCAAAGCTGCAGCAATGGCGACTGCGTCACCGGTGGCGAGGGCCCTGGCGCCACGTTCACCGAATGCACCGACGGTGGCGATTGCTCCGGCGGCCTGTGCGTCAACGGCGCCTGCACCAGACCGTGCGACGTCGGCGACGGCTGCCCGGGCGGCTACCGATGCGAAGATGACAGCGTCGACGGTGGCCTGTGCGTCCCCGACAGCTGCCGTGCGGACGAATCCATCTGCGACGACGACTTTGCCTGCACGTACACGTCGGCGCAGCGCTACGTCTGTGCCAAAGGCGTCTCAGCAGGCATCTGCAACTGCAGCACCGTCAGGGGGGACACCACCTCAACACCCGTCGTCGGGATGGCCGCTCTCGGTCTGGTGGGTGGGCTGCTGCGGCGACGACGACGGTCGGCGTGAACAAGCGCGCCTCCATGCCATCGTTCGTCGTTGGCGTGTGCGTTGGCCTCGTGCTTGCGGGGCTGGGCGGAGTGGCACGAGCCACCGATGTCGACCAAACATACAAAAAGCTCCGCGTGTTCTCTCAGGTTCTTTCATACATTCAAACAAGCTACGTCGACGACGTCGACGCGCAGCAGCTGATGTACGACGCGATCGGGGGCATGCTCGCCCACCTCGACCCGCATACGGCGTTCTTGCCACCCGCCGACTACGAAAAGCTCCGCGAGGACACGGCCGGCGAGTTCGGCGGCCTGGGCCTCAATGTCGGCCCCCTTGGTCAGGGCCAAGACGCGGTGATCGCCATCGAAACGGTCCACACCGACGGCCCCGGCGCCCACGCCGGACTCAAGGTCGGTGACCTGATCGTGGCCGTCGATGGCGTCTCGATTCGTGGACAGCCCCTGGAATCCAGCGTGCGCCTGATGCGGGGCGTACCAGGCTCACGAGTGGTGTTGACGGTCAGCCGCCCCCAATGGTCGCGCGCTCGGGATGTGCCACTGGTGCGCCGGCAGGTCCGGGTGACCTCGGTGGAGCACGATGTCCTCGACGCACCGGGCGCCCCGGTCATCGGCTACATCGCGATTTCGTCTTTTCAGGAGCGGACGGATCAAGAGCTGGGCACAGCCCTCAATGAGCTTCGCCGCGTCGCCAGCAGCCGCGGGCTGCCACGACCTTCGGGGCTCGTCCTCGATTTGCGGGACAACCCGGGTGGACTTTTGGACGAGGGCGTCAAGGTCGCCGACCGATTCCTCAGCAGTGGCTTGATTGTGTCCACCGAAGGTCGCAACCCGAAAAACGTGGAGCGCGAGGCAGCCCATGAGGACGGCACCGAGCCCGACTACCCGGTGGTCGTCCTCGTCAATGGGTACACAGCCTCGGCCAGCGAAATCGTCGCCGGGGCCCTGCAAGACCACAAACGGGCCGTCATCGTCGGCGAGCGCTCCTTCGGCAAGGGTTCGGTGCAAACCTTGTATGGCCTCGACGACGGCGCTGGACTCAAGCTGACCATCGCCCGCTACTACACGCCCAGCGGCCGCTCGATCCAGGGCAGCGGCATCGTGCCCGATGTGTCCGTGCGGGCATCGGGACCTTCCGTTGGGCGCGTTCGGGGAACCGATCGCATCGTTGGCGATCCCCAGTTGGCTGCCGCGGTGGAACAGATCCGCAGCCGACGCTGACGAAAACCGGTGCGGAAAAGTGGGACTCATGGCGGTCCAATCTCACCAATACCATCGGCGCTCGCCCGAACGTGCCTCATCGGGCACGTACCGTGGCCAAATCGGTCATCTGGACCTATGATGTGCGCCACACGGTGCGGAGCAGAGCCGCGCAGCGACGAGGACACGAATCGAATGGCCGCGAGCTTCAGCCTCATCATCGAAGACGACGCGGGCCGGCAAATTGTTGTGCCGTTCACCAAGGACGTCATCACTATCGGCCGCAAAGAGGGAAACACGATCCGCCTGACTGAGCGGAATGTGTCGCGCTTCCATGCAAAGCTCAGCAAGGAGGACAACCACGTCCTCGTTGAAGACATCAAGAGCTTCAACGGCGTCAAACTCAACGGTGATCGTATCGCTGGCCGGGTGCAGGTCGCTGCTGGCGACGTCATCGAGATCGGCGACTACCACATCGAGCTGCGCTCAGCGCTGCCCGCCGCGACAAAGCTGGGACCGGCTGGTGCAAAGTCCGGAGCCGTCCCCGTCGCCGACGCGGCCGGTGGTGACGATTTTGAGGGCGATACGCAGCGCTGGGAACCGCCGGCCGGGGGCCCTGTTTTGCCAGTTGGTGGTTCGCCGACCCAAGAAGGCCCACACGCGGGTGGCTTCGGCGACAACTCCGGCGACACCGAGAGGCTCGACCTCGGCAAGCTTCCGCCTCTCGGCGGCCACATCAACACGCAGCAAGCCTGGCCCCCACCACAGCGATCAGCCCCACCGCCGACAGTCGGTGCCGAAGCGCGCGACCTCGAGCCCACAGTGCGGCAACCGGCATCGCCGGGACCCGTCGGTGGCATGGTGCCAGCGCCGCCGCCCCCCACACCACCGGCCCCCGCACCGCCGGCCCCCGCACCGCCGGCCCCGTCATGGTCGGCCCCGGCTCCGCCGGTGTCGAATCCACAGGCTTTGCCATACTCGGCCCCCGTCCCGCAGCCGTCGGCGTTTGAAGCCGAGCTGCCGCTGGTTGAGCTTGAACCGCTGCATGATGCGACCAAGGACATGCCGCTGCCCGCTGCGCAGGCACGTGTTGCCGCGATGCCAGCGAAGCGTGACAGCGAACACACTGAGCAGTTGCGGCCCGCACCGCGAGGCAATCCCGCTGAAGACGTGTCAGTGCCCAGGCTCGTGGTACTGAACACCATCTTCGCTGGCAGCAGCTTGCCCCTTCGCGCTCCCGAGAACGTGTTGGGTCGCACGGATGACAACGACATCATCCTCGAGCACCGCTCTGTGTCGCGCAATCACGCCAAGTTGGTGAGGGAGGGCGAGAGAGTTCGCATCCTCGATCTCAAAAGCGCCAATGGCGTCCTCGTCAACGGTGAAGAGGTTGAGCAGCATGTCCTGAAGGCTGGCGACGTCATTGAACTCGGGCGAGTTCGCATGCGCTTCGTCCCCGCTGGAGAGCGCTTCTCGGTCCCACCCGATGAGATCGAACGCGCTCGCATCGCCGACGCCGCTGGCGACGACGTTGAAGAACCATCCAAGACCCTCAACGTCACATCTCCGTTGCGGCTCCGTGACTTGCCGGTCTCGACTGGCAGCAAGCCATTGGTCCTGTATGGCGTCGTCGCCGTCCTTCTCATTGTGGTGGTGATTCTGCTGGTGGTGGTGCTTGGCGGCGCCGACCACCCCGTGGTGGGCGATGCGCCGGGTGATCGTTCGGGCACTGCGGCCTCACCGTCGTCTCCGTCGTCTCCGTCGTCTTCCGCGCCACAAGGGGAACCATCGGCCAAGACCGTAGCAGCCGTTGCCACGCTGCCTGACTCAGCGGCTGCGCCCCCAGCTGAAGCGGTCGTGCCCGCGGAACTGCCCGCGGCTGGTGGCGCGTCGGTGATCCCATCCAAGAAGGCGACCACCAAGCCGGCCATCGACGTTGCCAAACTGACCGAGGAGGCTCAGAGAAACCTTCTCCGTCGAGAATATGGCCAAGCGGTCAAGGTGCTGGAGACCATCGTCGAGCGGAGCCCGAATGACACCCGGGCCCACCTGAACCTCGGCATCAGCTACGCTCAGTTGCGCAAAGTCGCCAAGGCCAGGGAGCATTATCAGCGCTTCCTGCAGCTCCAGCCGACCGGCCGTGAAGCCGATAGCGTGCGCGAAAGCCTCAAGAATCTCTGACAAGGCACGGCAAGCCGAGGAGACTCTTTGCTTGCCCCGCGCGTGACGCCCAGCCGTGCACCTGCGCGTCGACATCGATGACAAGACAGCATGAAGCCTTGGTCATCAAGGTCGTTTCATCGCGCGGCGAGCCATCTGACGCGAGTCTGGCAGGGCCATATTTGCGCGTGTGTCGCCGTTCTTCTCTCGGTCTGGATGGCAGGCCTGCAGCGTCGGCGCACATGGAACCTTCTCTGGACTTCCAAAGCCCGGGCCACTCTGGTAGGAGTCCTCTCGATCAGTCTTCGACGTGATGTCGATAAGGAGCACCCCATGGCGGTTTGCGAGATCTCCGGAAAGCGTTGGATGAACGGGAGAAAGATCTCCCACTCCAACATCAAGTCACCCAAGCGTTTCGACGCCAACATCCAGAGCAAGCGGCTCTTCGACATGGAGTCCGGTCGCTGGATCCGCGTCAAGATTTCGACGCGAGCTCTGAAGTCCCTGAACAAGATGAGCTTGCGGGAAGCCCTCAGCCGCTGAGTGGTTCGCCTGCTCGGGCTTCGCCCATGCCGTTGGCAGGTCTCCAGGTTCGTCGTCTGGCGCCGAACTGCAAGAAGCTTGGGTTTGTACGGGCGCCGCAAGGCGCCTGTACTCGTTTTTCCCCGTACCGTTCTTGTTCCGCCGTTTCGTCGGCGGACGCGCCAGTACCTCACCACAGTGGAGTTGACCGGTTGATGCGCCGTGGATTTCGAGGAGCGCGAGGCGCGGCGCAGAGTTGGCCCTTGTGGCCCGACCGAGCACGCAACGAAGCGATCGTCGAAAAGGCCAAGCAGCAATCGGTCCAAACCACTGTGGGGAGGTACTATGGGTTGTGCAGCTGCAGGGAACGCGCTACGCTCACCTCGCTGCTGCGCAATCGCAACGCCTGAACCCCGCCAGGCCCGGAAGGGAGCAACGGTAGGGTCCCCTGCGATGTGCGCAGCAGTCTTTTCAGTCTTCTGGCTCCCCGCCTCCGCGTGCTGTGTCGGCATGCGTGTCCGTGTCAGGCACCGACCGCCTGGATGGCAGGTCTTGTCTTCGTCTGGCAGGGTCCGGCCATGGTGTGTCGAAGCGACCGGTTGCCAACAGCCCTGATGGCAACAGCCCTGATGGCAACAGCCCTGATGGCAACAGCCCTGCTCGTGGTCGGCTGTCCTGCGGCTCAGGTCCGGGTGCCAACGCCGCGGCCAACCCTCGCCGGCGCCTGGCAATCGAACTGCTTCACCGTGGTCAACGCGGACGACACCGAGGGGTCGGCGCGCATTGTGGTTGGCGTCACCCACTCCTTGTGGGCCTTGGACCGGCACCTGTTCGCCGACGATGCCTGCACTGCGCCGACGGGAACCATCCATGTCGATGGCGGCTATGAGCTCGAGGCGCCGTCGCCGACGACTCCGGGAGCTTGGAATGTCCGATTCGACTTTCGGAGCCGGACGATCACGCCCCAGGTCGACGGCTTCATCGCCTACATGGAATCACTGAGTTGCGGCGACTCCTTCGGCGTGGACCGAAGCACCGATGTCCTGGATACGGCGTGCCCTGCCCTTGGCTTTCGGGCCTTTGGAGACTGCCAGGCCGAGCACGACATGGTCGCCGTCGACGGCGACACTCTGCGCTTTGGGATGCGGCCCGCCGACGGTGACCTGTGCGAGCCCCCGCGGCGGCCAACGGCATTGGGAATCGCATTGGAGCGGATTCGCTGACGAAGCTCTTTTCGTCCGCGCCATATCGTGACAAGGGACTTGCACGCATCCGTAGCTCAGCTGGATAGAGCATCTGGCTTCGAACCAGAGGGTCGGGGGTTCGAGTCCCTCCG
>CAJBHN010001221.1 GCA_903952805.1 uncultured Myxococcales bacterium
AGGCCGTCGTAGGCCAGGCGCAGTTCCTGGCCACCTCGGATGTGTCCGAGGGCCTGACCCACTCCGTCGACGACTACCCGATCGTCCTCGCGGGTCGTGCGGGTGGCGCCATGAGCTTCCCGGGCATCCACCTGCGCGGGCCCTCGCTGGTGCGCAAGAACACCGCCGACGTCCTCATGACCATCCTGCAGGCCATGGGCTCCACCCGGGCCAGCATCGGCACCGGGCTGACGGCATCGTCGACCCCGGTCTCCGAGATCATGGCCTGAGCCGACGACGACGACGAACGGAGCACAAACGCCCACCTTCCGGTGGGCGTTTTTCTGTTCATGGTCTTGGCGGGGGGGACGTGCGGCTGGACCGTGTTGACGTCGCTGCCCCTCGTTCCCGCAACGACGGCATCGCCGCCGTCGTTGAACCCGCCGTCAGCTCTGGCTGTGGGCCGTGGCGACGAGACGGTCAGCGCGAATACCCGCGCTGCCGTTGCTGTGTCGTGCGGCGCAGAGGCACGAAGCCGGACCAATGCAAGCATCGCGCTGCGGGGTCCGTTTTGGTGAACTCAGCGGCTGGGTGACAATTGATTCCCTTGTGGGCTAATAGTCCCCGAGCACCTTCCGGACGTTTATTTCCTCTTCGGCGATAAGCAGCGCTCGCTTCACGTCGGCGTCCCGGAGCAGCCCTGCTCGGTGTAGCGCATCCACAATAATTCCTGCGAGTTGTTCCGTGGACAGCCTGTCGCCGTCGTCGGAATTCAAGTCATCCATTACCATCACTGTCCTCCGGACGGGATAAACTTAACTTCACGCGTTTTAACCCCCTGGATCCTGACATCGAGCGTCGGAGGTCCGCTTGTGGACGTTTCGCGAAACCCGACGGTGCCTCCTTCGACCTTGACAAGCGTTCCAGGATAGGTTGTTCCTTCCAGCGGCGCACCTGACTTTGCTATCTCGTCAAACATTGCCCTTCCATCGTTAATGTCACCATCAACGATCCGAACGTCCCGGTTGTCTCCAGGCTGACCAATTGTTACGCCTCCCGGGCGCAGGATATCTATTGGGCTCCTGAGTTCTGCCCGTGCTGCGGCAGTGATTTCGGCCCGAACTATGTTGCGCGCCTCAGCTCTTGCGGCGCCAGCGAGTGCTGAACCCACCCCGAACGAGAGGCCATCGATCACCGCGAAAAGGCCTGAGGCGAACGACAAGAGGCCAAATGACCAGGCATCGCCGAACCGATCGTGCTCAATCGCGACGAGCGATCGCTCCATGTCTTCGCCGAAGTCGCGCGCCGGCCCAATCACGGGCACCATGCCTTGCTGCCAAGGGCGGGTGGGAACGCGCCCTTGCGCCCGCTCATACTCCTCGCGTCGAGTGGGCTGCCGTCGCGGATCTCGTGGCGCGGGAGGGTCGTCGTCGAACACGCCACTCTGTTCGGCCTCACGCACTACTCTCGCGTTCTCCTTACGTTCGCATTTGTCGTCGCACGTCGCAGAGCGCGTTTCCCAGGAGTTTCCCCCAGTATTCACGAGATTCAATTCGTTCTCGAGGCTTTCCGTCACCGCCAGCCCCCACGGATCGCGGAGATTGACGGGGTCGCCGGCGACGTAGTTGTAGAGGCCGTCGCTGTCGATGCTGCCCATGGGGTCTTTGGTGAGGAATCCCCGCAGGTGGGTGGCGTAGACGCGGTTGCGGAGGTCGACGAGCTTGGTGGCGGGGTGCTGGCGGGCGCCGCCGATGCCGAAGCGCTGCAGGATGGTGAGGGTCGTGCATTTCTGGACCGGCAGCGACGCGGTGCCGGCCTCTTTGCCCTCGACGCAGGTGGCGTTGCTGCCGACCTTTGCTTCGCGCTCCCCGTAGGGGTCGAGGAGCTGTTCTTCGGACAGGCTGCCCGCTTTGGCGACAACGGTGACGTCGCCGCGGGCGTTGGTGCCGAGGTCGTAGGTCTTTGTCGTCGGCGTCAACTGGCCAAACCAGGTGGCCATGGGCGCATCGATGGCCGGGGCGTGCATCGTGGAGAACTGGATGGCGCCGGTGGCGGCGGCGGTTTCCTGGATGACGTTTGGGCCGTCGTATTCGAGGACCACGTCGGTGTCGACGGCCCCCGTCTTGCCGCGGCGCTCCAGCCGACGACGACCCAGGCCGTCGTAGGCCAGGCGCAGTTCGTCGGCGACGCCGCGTCGCACGAGGACCAGCCGATCGAGGGCATCGAAGGTGTAGGTCAGCTGCTTGTCGTAGCTGATGCGCTCACGTCCATCTCGGGAGATAGCCAGGCCGTTGACGCTGGTCGGCGGCAGGCCCGGCGTCACCGTGTCGTAGACCGCGTTGAACTCCCGCCCGAAGACGTCAGGGCTCGTGGCCTTGAGCGTGTCTGCCGCGCCATGGTCGTGGGTAACGCTGGCGTCGGCGCTGATGATGGGATCAAAGGTTTCGTTGTTGGCGGCAGCGGAAATGTCAGCGGCTGCGAAGAGCCTGGTGCTGTTGTGATCAACCTTGCTGCGCCTCAGGCGCGAGAGAGCATCATATTGGTGGCTTTCGACGCGGACGCCGAAGGTCGGGCTGTTGATTCGCGTCGAAACAATGCGGCCCGTGGGGCCACGCAGGACTTGCTCGGTCCATTTTGTATTCGCCGTGAAATTGCTGCCCGTGACTGCACCAAAGCCGTCGCGGACCTTTTCTCGAGATGCCAGTTTCGTCGTCGCGCTCGTCCACAGCCCACCGGCGGAGCCAAAGGTCGCGCCGTATTTCGGATTCGTGGCGTTGTTCCACACGATTTCTCGAAGAACGCCGCTTGGTCCATAGGCTTTCAGCAGCGAATCACCTGAAGCCAGGTTCAGGGAACTGGCCCCCGCATAGGTGAGTACTCTGTTCCC
>CAJBHN010001222.1 GCA_903952805.1 uncultured Myxococcales bacterium
GAAGTGATCCGACGTCGGCGTCAGCCGAAGTCGTGAACGACCCGGCAACGGGTCAATTGGTGACGTGGCAGGCTTTGGCGCAGCGCCCTTGATCCTATGGCACCCCACCGGGCAGTCGAAAGACTGCCCGGTGTCGTTTTCGGAACCGCAACAGCAACCTGAGGCAATGGTGGGCACCTCGCAGGTCAACGTTCGGGAGTGATAGCCTTCGCCGCCGTGGCCGACCTTGAACCTCCGTTGGATGGCGTACCCGACCTGGCTGGCGGCGTGGGCGCAGACCTGCGGTCGCTTGCCGTCGACGACGGCGTTGCTTTCGTCGCTGCCTGCGCCCGCGTCGCCGCCGCACGAGCACCCGGTACCGTCGCCGCTCTCAGAGCTGCCCTCAACCGTGCTCTCGACGTCGACTGTCGTCGTGCGGCGGTGGTCGCCATCATCCGCCTTGGTGAAGATGCCTTGCTGCGCCAGGTGGCTCACGCCCTGCTGCACGACGATCCCGTCGTCGTCGTTGGTGCCGCCCGCGTCCTCGCCGACGTTGGTGACATCCGCGCGGTGCCAAACCTGGTGGAGGCCCTGCGGACCGACGATCGTGTCGTCGGCGCCGCCATCATCGACGCCCTCGGCGCCCTCGGCGACCCCGCCGCCCTGCCCTGGGTCATGTCGGCAGTCGAGCACGGTTTCTGCGTCGAGGCCGGCTGCGCGGCGCTGGGCCGCCTGGGCGATGATCGCGCCATCATGCTGCTCCAAAAACTCGGTGCCAGCGACGACAAAAGCGTCGCCCTGGCCGCCAGCCAGGCGCTGGTGCGCCTGGAGGAACGGGGCGTCTCGTCGTGGTAGGACGCGGCGAAGTCCTCGAGCGCATGACGACGGTGCCGTCGCCGTCGGGGCCGCTCGAGGCCCTGTGGCAGGCGGGCGGCGTGGGCGTAGAACACCGGATGCCCATCCTGGTCTGCCCTCCCCATCCGCGGCTGGGGGGCAGCATGGACAGCGCCATCCTCGCCGAGATCGTGTGGCAACTCGCCCGACGACACCACCCCACGCTGCGCTTCAACCACGCTGGTGTGTCGGCGTCGGCCGGCACCCTGGCGTTGCCTTGGCTGCCGACCACCGACGTCGTCGATTTGACCCCCCTCGTCGATGACGCCAAGGCCGCCCTGGCCCAACTGCTGGCATCCACCGGTGCCCGCGAGATCGGTGTCGTCGGCGTCAGCGTCGGCGCCCTCGTCGCCGCTCGCCTGTTGCTGGAGCATGACGCCGTCATGGCTGGGGCCCTGGTGGCGCCGCCCCTGATGGGCGTGGTGGGGCCTGGACTCGCCATCGACATCGAGGCCCTGCGGACCCTGCAAGCCGGCGGCTGCCCCATAATCATCGTCGTGGGCGAAGCCGACACCCTCGTCAGCGCCGACGACATCGACGCCGCCATCAATCCGCCGCCCACGGGCGTGGCGAACGCGTCCCGCGCCTCGCAGCCACGGCTGCGCGTGGAGCGGATCAGTGGCGCCGACCACAGCTTTCAGCGGGGCATGTCGGCCTGCGCCCGGGCGGTGGTCGATACCTTTGGCGGCCCGGACGACGACGACGACGACGACGACAGCCGCTGATCGGCCCGCAGGACCGTGCATGTAGGAAAAAATCCCACCATGGGAGTCATGGAAAACACGACGCTCTCGTATTAGGAGGGCGGCTGATTCAGGAGATCTGGATCCCTCTGCACGAATTTCGCCGGTGATCGGTGGAACAGATGAGAGGCACCCGGCGCCAAGGCCGGGGACGGTTGGCACCTTCCCACCCCGGGTGGTTGGGTGCCTTCCCGCCAACAAGGACTGATGCTTCTTCGGCTGGCGCCGAAGAACTCACTGAGGAGCAAGCACATGGCAGGCGTGAACAGAGTCATCATCATCGGCAATCTCGGTCGTGACCCCGAGGTTCGTTATGCACAAAGCGGCATGGCCATCTGCAAGCTCAGCGTCGCCGTCACCGAGCGCGTCAAGGACGGCAACGATTGGAAAGACGCGACCGAATGGTTCCGCGTCACCGTGTTTGGTAAGACCGCGGAAAACGCCGGCCAGTACCTGCAGAAGGGTCGGCAGGTCTACGTCGAAGGCCGCCTCAAGACCGACAAGTACAAGGACAAAGACGGCGTCGAGCGCACCTCGGTCGAGGTCATCGCCAACACCCTGCAGTTCCTCGGTGGCGGCGCTGGCGCCGGTGCCGGCGGTGGCGGCGGTCCTCGCCGTGACGGCGGCGGTCCGGCTCCAAGCGGTGGCGGCAACGGCGGCGGCGACGACGCCCCCCCGGCTTCCGACGGCTTCATCGACGACGATCTGCCATTTTGAACGCAGCAGTCACCGGTGCGGCGCTGACGGATGGCCGGGTCCTGGTGCCGCGACCGGGGCTTGAGCGAGCGCCGATGCCAGCGGTCTGCGACGTTGTCGCGGACCGCTGCGTCTGTGTGGCGTCAGTGCCGTCTCAGGCCCGGGCTCGTGCCGTGACCCGACGCCGGCTGACCCGCAACGACGACATGCC
>CAJBHN010001223.1 GCA_903952805.1 uncultured Myxococcales bacterium
AGCCGTAGCCACCGAGACCGACGAAGCCGCCGCGAAAGCGTCCGCCGACGAGCCCTCGACCCTCGAGCAACACGGGGACGCGCGAGACGTTGACTTCGCTGGTGCCGCCACTCTCGGTACCCACGAGGAGGGCCAGATCGCCGCCGGTGAACCATCCTGCGGCTGACGTCGACAACACGCCACCCCGAACGCCAACCCAGGGCGCAAGGACGGTCTCGACTTTGCTGGCGGTGCCGTGGGCCGACAAGGCCAGCGGCAGTTCAACGAAGAAGCTGGCGTGGTCCGTCGAGCCAGGTGCTGCCGTCACCGTCGTCGATGCTGCGTCGACTGACGACGATACCGCCGCTGACGACGACGAAGAAGACGACGAAGAAGACGCACCCGCCATCAGCAGAAGGGCCAGGGCCAGGGTCACAGGCACGTGGGCACCTTGCCTGCGATCACCAGGCTCTCAAAGCGCGCGGCGAATTGGGCGCAGAGCTTCTCGCGGCGCTCCCCCGGCGGCGTGACCCGCACCAGCGCTTCCAAGAAGAGGTCGACGTCGAAGGCGACGCCGGCCACCAGGGCCTCACCAATCCCGGGGAGGGCCTGAATCACGGCGGGCTCGACCTCGGTGCGCATGATGCCGGCGTCCCGGTCGGCGGCCTCCCACAGAGAGGCGGCGAGCACGGTGCCCACGCAGTAGAAATTGAACTGTTGAGCGAATTCCGGACGGGTCAGGCCACAGCTCTCAAGCATGCTCGTGTCGAGACTGAGCGTCCGCAGAGCGTCGTAGGTGGCGGCGCGGCCGAACTCGCCCTCGACGTCGCGGCGATCGGCTTCGGGTTCAAAGAGGTCGCCGGCGAAGGCGAAGGCGTCGTTGATGGCGTCTTTGTCTGACAACGCCGCGATGGCGAATGCGTCGGCGAGGCCTTCGTCAATGCCCTTGAGCAGCATCTGGCTGCGAATTTGCTCAGCGCTGAGTTCGGTCTCGGTGTTGTCGCGCTGCCAAACCTCAAAGCCACCATCGACGGCGGAAAACACGTTGTGAAAAAAGAGCCGGTGCCCGAACTCATGCGCGATGACGCCGCGATGCATGCCAAACGGCACGCCCTCTTGAAACGCCGAACGCAGGGCGAGCCAGCCGTCGACCGGGGCCGCGTAGGCGGCGTTGTCCGACGACAACAGCGGCAACGGCAGCAGTGGCGAGAGCACCACCGAGGCAAACAAGCCCACGATGGCGCGTTGGCTGGGGGCTGACGAGGTCGCTCGGCTGACGTCACCGGCTTCGCGGGCATAGGCGAAGGCACTCTCGAAGTTCGCCGTCATCGAGAAGTAAAAAAGCGTTTCGTAGTCGTCGGCGACGTAGCGGGTGCCGTCGAAGGACATGTGCGGGTCGACGTCGGCGCCGCCGTTGCCGCGGATGCGGTCGACGATGGCGTCGAAATCTCCCGTCAGGTCGCTGAAGTCGCCGACGTTGACCTTGAAGTCACCGCGAACGTCGAAGTCCAGGCCACGGCCGGTGCGCAGGTCGACGACGCGTTGCAGGGTGACATCCTGCAGCGCCACGCCGCCACGGGCGCTGTCGTCGGGGACGAGGGCCTCAACCACCATCGGGCTGCCAAGGGGTTCACAGGCCGCTCCGACGACCCCCATGACGACAAGCATGGTCCCGAGCAGGATGAACGAGGTGCGATTCAGAACCACATGGCCCCCGACGTGGCATCCGGTGTGGCATCCGTTTTGGTGGGTGCAGGGGCGACGTGCGGTCGGGCGTCCGGATTGCCCGGGTGATCCGCATTGGGAGCGACGGGAGGGACGGGAGGGACGGGAGCGACGGCGTCGACGGGACGCGTCGGTGCCGCCGTCAGTTCAACGGACGGAGGCGGGTGCTGGCCCATGAAGCCAAAGTGCAGGGGCGTGGCGCCGACAGCGGCGCCGATGCCCGCCATCGGCACGGATGACCACCCCGGGGCGGCACACGCCGTCAC
>CAJBHN010001224.1 GCA_903952805.1 uncultured Myxococcales bacterium
CGACATTCATCAACCTGGCTGCCCTCCGCTCCCGCACTCCTGGCGACGTCGTGCGTTTCAAGGTCGGCGATGCCAAGGACCAGGCCAGCCTCACCATCGCCTTGTTGCGAGCCGCAGGCATCGACGGCTTGCCCCTGCTGGTTTCGCGCGAGGGGAGCTTCGCCAGCGTCCCCGACTTGCCGAGCCCGGCCCCCTTCAACCACGTCGTCGTCGCCATCCCAACCGGCGGGGCATTTGCATACATTGATCCCGCCACACCGGGCCTGCCAACGGGCAAACTTCCCGCCGTGCTCCAAGGCGCTATCGGTATCTTGGTGACACCAGACAGCGGCGAACTCTTGAGGCTTCCCGAGGACCCACCCGAGGACAACGTCGCCGACGTCCGTTACGACCTGACATTGTCCAACGACGGCACGCTGACGGGGCAACTGCGAGGCACATTTCGCGGCGTTGAGGCCGCCCGCGCCAAGCACGTCGTCGAGTCCGAAGAGCAGCAGCAGGCCGATGCTTTAACGGCCATGCTCTTTGGCGACAGCGCAGGCGACCCACACCCGCGACGGGGCATGGGCATCGGCGAGGTGTTTCGCCTTGCCAGCCGCAGCAGCGACGATCGCGGTCGTGACGAAGCCATCACGCTCCAATCGCGCCTGACCCCGCTGCGCACCAATGACACGGTCGTCATGGACGACGTCGTCGGCCGCCCCCTGGCGTTCCTGTGGCGCGAAGGCCGCAAATCACCTGTTTTTTTTGGTGCACGAAGCACCGTCAACGTCCGCGTCGACATCACGTTGCCTCCGGGCAAAGGCATTGAGGCCCTGCCCGTCAGCGTGGACAAACCCGGTCCCATCGTTTCAGTGCAGGAACGTTGGCTCGTTGCCGACGGCGTGTTGTCTTTTATCCGCACCGTCAAAACCAACGAACGGGTCGTCGCTGCGGACCGCTATGATGAGCTCAGAGCGCCCATGTCGGCGTCATGGGGACGAAGCCAACAGCCGGTACGCATCATTGCCGGCGGCGACCGCGGCGCCGTCTACCCTGGAGACGCGTTCTGAAACGTCCCTGGATGCTGCCTGTATTCGCTGGAACCATCGTGCTGGTCGTGGCCACCATCGGATCATGTGCCAGGTGCGCCTCCGAGGTCGCAGAGGCCGCACCGAACACACCTGTGCGCTTGCGCTTTGGCATCACCGCGGAGCCGTCGTCCCTGGTGCCACTGTTTGGTGGAAGTGCCGCCGACAGCGAACTCGGTGGCCTGCTGTTTCGCGAACTGGTCGCCAGCGAAAACGGGAAGGCCACTCCCGAAGGCGACCTCGCTCAACAGGTGCCCAGCCTCGGGAGTGGCGCTGTCGTCGACAACGACGGCCACCTGGTGGTCGATTGGTCCCTCCGCGCCGACGCCAGCTGGAGCGATGGTACGCCTGTGACCAGTGCCGATGTCGTCGCGGGTTGGCGGGTCGCCCTCGACGATGCCCAGCCCATCACCACTGGACGCGAACAGGCACGGGACATCGCGTCAATCGTTGTCGTTGATGACCGTCATTTCCAAGTCGTATGGAAAACGCCACCGGCGAGCTTTGCGGCGCCGCGGGTGCACCGGGTGCTGCCTGCCCATCTCGTGCTCGACGAGGCCGGCGTGCCTCGCAACCTGGCAGCCAGTGGCTACTTGCGACGACCGGTGGGCAATGGTCCCTTCGTCCTGGTCGACGATGCACCTGGCGCGCACCTCCTGTTTCGCCGCCGCCCCCATCACACCAGCACCGCCATGCCTGTCGAGGAGGTCCTCGTGCGCGTGTTGCCATCGACGGAGTCATTGACGTCAGCGCTGTTGGCCGGCGATGTCGACGCAACATTTCCCCATGCGGGTCTTTCTCCCACCGAAGCTGAACGTTTGTTGGCAGACCATCCCGGTCGCTTCGTCGTCAGCCGAGCGCCCGGCACGACCTGGGTCCACCTCGACTTCAATCTCGACGACCCAGCGTTGAGCGAGGTGCGCGTCAGGCGAGCCATCGCCATGGCCATCGACCGGGAGGCCATCATCGGCGCGGTCGCAGGCAACGCCTACGACGTCGACGAAGGATTTCTCCCCCGCCACCACCCCGCTCGGGTGTCACTGCCGCGACTGCCATTTGACCCGAGCACCGCCGAGGCCCTCCTCGATGAGGCCGGGTACCGGCGCCCGACGTCTGGCGAGGTGCGCGTGGGCCCAACGGGGGCAGCGCTTCGCTTGCAGTTGGCATCAGCCTCGGGACAGCGCGACACCGAACGACTGCTGGCGCTGGTACGGGACGCATTGGGAAAGGTGGGCATCGACGTCGTTTTGGACCTGCGCCCGTTCAAGGTTTTTTTCGCCGAGGGGGCCAAAAAGCGACGACTGCCCCACCTCAGCTTCTACGCCTGGACGGTCGATGCCGACAGCAGCGGCGGGAGTCTTTGGCGCGCCGACCGAATCCCCAGTGCAGCCAATGGCTTCGTGGGCCTGAACCTGCCCGGCTGGCGCAACACCGAGGTGACTCGCCTGCTGACCGACGCCGACACCACGCTGGACGGGGCCGTGCGGGCACAGGCTCTGGCTCGCGTACAAACGGTATTTATGGCCGAAGTACCGGCCTTGAGTTTCTACTTTCGGCCCTCTGTCGTCGTCAGCCGGGTTGGCGTCAAGGGCCTCATGCCATCGGGCACCTCGACACCGTTGGCCCACCATGCCGCGCAATGGCGAGTGACCAACTGACCGGTGCCATCCCTGGCAATCACCCGTTTTTACTCGCCCAGGTCGCTAGCTTCAGGCTACAGTCGCACCTTGCGGACAGTTTAGGGCTACAGTATGGGGCGTGTAGCCACAACATGTTCCTTCTTTTGTTACTACCTTAGTTATGGTCACCACAA
>CAJBHN010001225.1 GCA_903952805.1 uncultured Myxococcales bacterium
AAAAAACGGCGGCCGATCGGCCGCCGTTTTTTCCTCGTGGGCATCGCAGCATTAGCGGGCGGTGGCGGCGATGGCCTGCTCTTCGGTCATGGGGGCCACGGGGACGCCCGACCAGAGTTTGCCCGTCAGCATGCTGCCCCACATCTTGAAATCGCCCATCAGCGACCACAGGGGGTAGGTGAAGGTGGCGGGGCGGTTCTTCTCGACGATGAAGTGACCGACCCAGGCGGGCCCGTAGCCGAGAACCAGGCTCAGGGGGATGAGCAGCCAGGTCTGGGTCGCCAGGGCGTACCCCAGGTTGGCGACGACGGCGCTGGTGCCGCCGAAGTGCAGCCAACGACACGCCGGGACCGCGTGCTGAGAGAGGTAGAAGGGATAGAAGGCGCCGAAAGAGGCGAGTCGGGGGCGGCTCATGGGCGGAATGTATCCTTCTGGCGGCGCAGGTCGAAGACCCGTTGCACCGGGTCGGGGAGTTTCAGGGCCAACAGGAACGGGTTGGTGGCGAGTTCGAGACCCAGCGTCGACGGGATGGACTGGCGGCTCGGGCCGCAGTCGTCGTCGAACGCGGAGATGCGTTCGGCGATGGCCGCCACGTCGGGGCGGACGGCGGCGGCGAAGACCAGATTGCTGCGGGTGTATTCGTGGGCGCAGCACACCAGGCTGTCGGGGGCCTGGGCCGCCAGGGTCGACAAGGCCGCGTGGAGGTCTTTTCCCGTGCCCTCAAACAGGCGCCCGCAGCCGGCTCCAAAGAGGCTGTCGCCGACAAACAACGCGGGCCGACCCGCGAGGGAGGGCTCGACGGCGCGCAGGCCGCGGTGACCGTGGCGGATGACGACGTCGACAAGGTCGTCCATGGCGAAGGCGACGTGCCCGCGGGTATGAGCCCGCACGTCAAGGACCCGCAGCGCCAGGCCGCAGACGTCCACGGTGGCGCCCACGACGGCGCCTTCGGTGGCCCCGGCGATGCGCTCGAGGTCGTGGGCCGGGCCGATGATCCGGCAGCCAGTGGCCTCGCGCAGCGCCAGGTTTGCCCCGGTGTGATCGGCGTGATGGTGCGTACAAAGCACCGCCTCAAGCTGTCGGGGCCGACCGCGGGGGCCCGGCTGCTGCAGCCACGACAGGACCGCGTCGGCGGTGGCGGGGTCGACGACGAAGGCGCTGTCGTCGTCGTTGGCCCCATCGGTGGCGTCGACCGCGACGGCGTAGATGACGTTGTCGTCGAGGACGGGAAGAAGTTCGATACTGATCATCTTGACGCTCACGATTGCAGGCGATACCGATGCCTCGCTAGTCACAACACCGTTCGCTGGAGCGATGGCCGAGTGGCTGAAGGCGCAGGTTTGCTAAACCTGTATAGGGGTAACCCTATCGAGGGTTCGAATCCCTCTCGCTCCGCCAGAGCCGACGTCCCTCGACGTCGGTTTTGTTTTTTTGGCGACCGGGTTTTTCGACGCCGCCGACTGCGACTCCCTGGCCGCAGGCTGCGGCGCGGGTGATCGCGTTTCAAGTGGTTGATCACGTGGTTGATCACGGGTTGTTCAAGGTCTTGAGCACGGTGTTGACACTCGACGCGCCGCCAACGTCGCTGGCGGTCAGCAGGGTCAGGCGAGGAGCAACAACGCAACGACGTGGCAGCAGCAGCAGCCGACGCTGACGACGACACGGGAGCTGTCAGTCGGTCAGGACCACCTCGACGCCATCGTGAATGGGGGGCTCGGACGTGGGGTCGACAAACAGCCAGCGCAACAAGGACCGGTAGAAGCCAAACAGGGGCATGCGGGCAGCGACCTCGTCACGGACCCGCTCGCGCGTCGTCTTGAACGAGGCGTGGCTTTCGCGGGTCAGGCGCTCGCGCTCATGCAGGAAGTTCGTCAGGGGCTGCACCTGAATCTCGAAGGTCCGGCCATTCCATGACACCACGCTCTTCATCGCCGACCATCCCGAACGCTTGCGAGAGTCGTGCTCGAGGTAGTTTTTCACCTCGATAAAGCGCAGGCAGCGATGGTCCGCGTCGACAGGCAGGCCACGAGACGCCAGGCGCTCGTCGTCAAACGTGATGTCCTGCAGGGCGGCCTGCAGGCGTTCGGCGTCTTCGGGGGTGCCGACGACGATCTTGATGCCAAAGACGTCTTTCACGTAGCGACCGAGGTGGCGCAGCTGCTTGTCGCGCAGCACCAGCTGGTCGAGCTCGAAGATCTCGTCGGAGACCTTGTTCCAGATCTCCTCCTCGGCCTTGATGCGGGTCAGCAGGCGGTACACCGACATGGGATTGGGGGCGTCGGCCTCGTATTCGACGACGCTGCTGACGAGGCTGGCCCGGAGCCAGCCGCGCTGATCGGCGATGGCGAGGCGGGCGAGGACCCGGTTGCCGAGGTCGAGGTCGGTGCTCTCGATGACCTCGGCCTCGGTGACGTCGACGGCCAGCGTGAAGCGCTCGCGGGTCCGTTCAATCTCGCCGATGACGACGCTGCGACGCCGCACGGTCCCCAAAAAGCGCTCGGCGAGGAGGCCAGCCAGCAGGTGGAGGTCCCGCTCGCCGTGGCGGATCATGTCGGAGAATTCCAGGCGGGCCCGCGCCACCTGATGGCGCGAGAAGGCCAGTCGACGAGATGGCTCAGCGGCGCCTTCGTCGACGCGACGGCGATGCTGCTGCAACGCGACCACCAGCTCGTTGAGGGCGGGGGCCTTGGACACCATCCACAACGGGGAGTCGATGACCGCAGCGACGCCGTCGACGTGGGCCGGAACGTGGGTCTGCGCCTCGTGGCTCACCGGCTGGATCATGGGCGGGACCATGGGCTGCACAGCGGGGCTTTCAACGGGGGACGGTTGGCGAGTGGGCGAGTGGGCGAGTGGGCCGGTGACGTAGACGCTGCGACCTGACGACGAGCTGGAGGAAAAATGCACCTTGGGGTGGCCGTGCGTGGCCTGCGGCCCATGGGGGGACCCGCCGCAGGCTTTACCTTGCTGTGCGGCCGGTCTGGGCCTAGCACGGTCACATGTCCAACCAGACCATGGTCTCGCTGTCGTTGTCGCTGTCGTTGTCGTTGTCGTTGTCGTTGTCGGCGTGTGGGCCAGAGACCACCGTCACTGGAACCGTGCTCGGCCCCGTCGGCGACGCGGTCACCCTGCTCAACAATGGCGGCGATGAGCTCGACGTCAGCGTGCCCGCCTTCACTGGCGGCGACGACCCCTACAACCGGGTCGACTTCTCGTTTGCGACGCCGCTGCCGGAAGGCACCTCCTACGACGTCACGGTGGCTGAGCCTCCCGCTGGTCAGGTCTGCGAGGTCTATGCGCGCGGCAGCGGGCTGGTGGCTGGCGACGTCAACGTGCTGGTGGGCTGCGAGTGGACCGATGATCACGTCAGCCGTGGCGCCGACAACACCGTCCTTGGCACCTTCTTCGACAGCAGCGCCCCCGCCGTCGGTGGCGACGTCGAGTACGGCGAAGGACGCTTCGTGGCCTTCACGTCGACGGCCTTGATGGGCGGTGCCAGCGGCAACCATCGCCAGGTCTTTTGGCGCGACCGCCTCACGGGCGAGACCGTGCTCGTCAGCGCCAGCGGCCCCGCTGAAGCCCCCGTCGAAGGCAACGGCGACAGCGTCGATCCCGCCATCTCGGCCGACGGACTGGTGGTGGCCTTCGAGTCCGACGCCGACGACCTCATCGACAGCGACGCCAACGGCGCCCGCGATGTCTTTGTCTGGTCGGCGAACGAACGCGAAGCCGGGCTGAAACGCGTCAGCGTCTCGTCGACGGGCGCCGAAGCCAACAGCGTGTGTGGCCAGGCGAGTCTGTCGGCGGATGGCTCCGTCGTGGCCTTCACCAGCGGCGCCAGCACCTTGAGCAACGGCGTCGACGGCATCAACACCATCAACATCTACCGGCGCGACCTCATCGCGGGCACCACCACGCTTATCAGCGCCGACGCCACTGGCGCCGGCGTGGGCGGCGACCACCCCGTGCTGTCGGACGACGGCGACCGGCTGGCCTTTTCATCGTTTTCGTCCGCACTCGTCGCCGACGACGCAAACGCGCTGTGGGACATCTTCGTGTGGCAGCACAGCTCCGCGACCCACACCCGCGTCAGCCTCACCTCGGGCGGCGGCGAGCGGAACCAGGGCAGCGAGAGCACCAGCCGCGTGGTCGCTCCCGCCATCTCGGGCGATGGACGCTCCGTGGCGTTTGCGACCACGGCCTCCAACATGGTGGCCGGCGACGACAACGACGCCCAAGACGTCTTCGTCGTCGACATCGACAGCGGCGACGTCGTGCGCGCCAGCATCGGTGCCGACGGCGTCGACAGCGACGGCGACAGCCCCATTGGGCAGGGAGAGCGCGTCAGCCTGTCCACCGACGGCCGTCTGGTCGCGTTCAGCACCCGGGCCCAAAACCTGGGCGCCATCGGCAACGTCATGGTCCGCGACCTCGACAGCGGCGCCATCATCGCTGCCAGCGCCGAGACCGGCGGGGTCGGTGTCCCCGTGATGTCGTCGGCCGGCGCCTATGTCGTATTTGGCAGCGACACGCCGCTGGACGGGCGCTTCACGTCGACGGGGCTGTTTGCGCACTACACGGGCCTGGCCCGGGCGTTTTGGTGGTTGAACAACTGAGCACCGCGACGGCGACGGCGGGCCGACCCGCCACCGCAGCGCGAGCCGGGCTCACGCCGGCGCGCTCACCGGCGTGCCGCTCGCGGGCCCTCCTGCGGGGAGTCGCGCCTTCTTCATGGTGGGCAGCAACGTCACCGCGATGGCCCCCAGCCCAAAGAGCACGATCGCCAGGTTGAGCACGGGGCCCACCACCGGCACCAACGTCAACAACGATTGCACGAGCAGCACCAGCAGCATCGGCACCAACTCGCTGCGCACCCGCAGCGGGACCATGATGATGCGTCGACCAATCAGCCCAGCCACCAGTGGGAACGTGATCGCAATCGCCATCGCGTAGATGGCGCTGCCGAACACCGAGATCCACCAGCCGCCCGTGACGACGCCGACGACGAACGCGAGACCGAGCACCAGAGGCGCGCCAAAGAGAACACCGGAGCCGACACCGAAGCTCAGGCCTGGATGGTCGCGCAAGGTATCCATGCTCCGTTGGGCAAAGCCCCGAAACAGGGACATCCACAATGCTCCAAAGAGCCAGATGCCGATGAGCCCCTGCAACCAGCCGAGCACGCCAACCCTCACGATCATGCGCGCCTGAGACTCCGCCGGCGTATGCGTGATGGTGCCGTTGACGACGGCACCGGGCGATTGCTCAAAGGTTGTGCCGGTGAAGTCCACGTTGCCGCCGACGATGGTGCCAGCGTCGAGAATGAGGTGGTCGGCCGCCACCACCACATCCCGCGCCACTGGAGCAGACACGCGGGTTTCGGCACCGGCGACAAACAACGAATGCCCGATGGAAGCGCTGACGGTGGCTTCTCCGCCGCCGACGAGAGCATCACCACCCACCCGCCCTGCGAGCGTGACCGTTCCCCCAGCGAGCACAGCATCGCCGGCGCTGATCCCCATGACCGACACCTCGCCGCCGACCGCGCGGATGTCGCCATCAACGGCGCCCGTCACCACCACCGTGCCACCCGCCGCAAGCACATCGCCGTGCACATGGCCGGAGACGACGATGGTGCCACCGCCGACCACGACGTCGCCAAAGACGTCCCCGCCGATGGCAATGGTGCCAGCCACCCCGTAGAGGTTGCCGTTCACCGTCTGCCCTGCACGGACCTCCACCGACTGACCACTTCTGACTTCGGCACGGGCTGGCAACGCCACCGTCGCCGCGCTGACGGCCGAAACCAGAATCGACGTGCGAAGCAACGATTTCCCCATGACACCCTCCGGAGCGAGCACCACGCCCGCAGGGACGCCGACGACGTCCCACCCTGGCAGCGTTGTATGCATCGCATGTGCCGGGCGGCGTTGGCGCCTGGACGACGACGTGGAGCGATGGTCTCACCTCGCCATGGCGCTGCCCGGGTCCTTTGGCGCTGCCGATGGGCAAAGACCAACGTCTGGTGATGTCCAGCCACGCGAGGAACAGCAGCGCGCGCTCACGCTCGCCAGAGCCATTGTCCGGGCCACGCTCGGCACTCGTGTCCCCCCGCACCGCGATGATTTCCGCCAGCCGGCGGGTCTGGCCCTCAGCGGCGCCGCCGTCGGTGCCGTCGACCAGCCGACCAGCCCAGCGCGACCGAGGCGAGCATGAGCGCGATCGGGTCAGCGGCGGCCTGGTTGCACGACGACGACGGCGCCGCTGGAGCTGGTGGCGGGGACGACGACGACGGCGGATCGGCAGCCGGATCGGCAAAGCGATAGGCGCACGCCTGGGCCCCCGGTGAAGACTCCGGGCAGGCCAGCTCGCTGACCTGCTGCATCGGCAACTCGTCCTGCCACGTGTCGCCGTCGACGGTGGCCTTGAACCAGGTGGCCGCCGACTGGTCGCCGCATCCCCACAGCCGAGCGTCGCCGGGCAGACGCAGCAGGCATTGCAGGGGGCCGGCGGCGCTGCGGCCCCACACGGCCAGGTCCACCACGTCGCTGCCGTCGCTCACCAGGTCGGTGGCGAGGGCGCGAAACACCACACCACCGGCGGCGATGACGAAGCGAAAGCCCGCCACCGAGCCGGTGGCCTTCACCAAACCGTCGAAGCTGCCGACCTCGACCGCGTCGGCCATGACGCCAGCGGTGACCAGGACGCGATGCAGATGCCCGCGTCCGATGGCGTCCAGGGTGGAGAACCAGGCCTCGCCGCCCGCCACGCCAGCCACGCCAGCCACGTCTCCCTCGACGGCGAGGGCGCGGACCAGTTGGGCGCCATCGAGCGCCGCACCGCTCACGGGCAGCAGGGTCGACGACGACGACGACGACGACGACGAGGACGAGGGCGACGACATCCCCCACAGCAACAGGGGCCGCCGGGTCACGGTGTCGGTGCCGGCCACCAGCAGCAGCTGCTGCTGCTGCTCGCGCTGCTCAGACCCGGCGCCGGCGTCGCCGACGACGACGACCGGGCCCACGGCCAGGCTCGTCAACAACACCCCGACCGGAGCCACCTGCCACGTCTCAAAAGCAGCACCGCCGTCATGGCTGACGAGGACGGCGTTGTCGCGGTCGACGTTGGCCGTGATCGCCCACAGGGTGCCCGGCGTGACATCTGACGCCACCAGCGCCGTCACGTTGCGACCCACCGTGCCCGGGACCGGGGTCCAGGTGCAGCCGTCGTCGACGCTGGCCACGACCCCCTGCCCGGTCGCCGCCAGCGTGCGGGGCCCGAGTTCGTCCACCAGCCGCACAAAGGCCCGCGGCACATCGCCAATGGCCTCTTCGCAACTCTGACTGAAACCAGTGACGTCGTCGCCAGTGACCAGGCCCCAGGTGGTACCCGCCGCCACCAGGACGCCGTCGTCGACAAAGGGCATCACGCCCTGGGCACCACCAAGGTGCGCCGAAACAGACGGCGCCCACAGGCCAACTCCAGCGACGCCAACGACGGCGGCAACGACCGCGAAGACCGCAACGAGGCGCTTCATGAGCGACGCAGCTGCGCCTGCAAGAAATCGACGACCCTCTCAAACGGATCAAAGCCAAAGGCCTGGGCGATGGAGGGGCGCAGGTTGCTGTTGGCGTTGATGTCGTAAAACACGCGCCGACCGTCTGGGGTCTCCAGGTACTCGATGCCGCCCACGTCGAGGCGGGCGGCGGTGACGATGCGTTTGGCGGTGGCGACGGCCGCGTCGGGGACATCGGGAAACGGGTAGAATTCCACCGGCTTGTCAGCCACGGCCGCCACGGCGGGAATCTCGCAGGCCGAGGCGCTGCCGTCGTCGGGGTTGCAGACGGGGGCCGGGCACAGGTTGAAGCGTCCGTGGGTCACGACCCTCATGGCGTAGAGCAGTTCACCACCGAGAAATTCCATCCGCACAATGCCGCGCTCGGGATCGTGGGGCAGGTACTCCTGCAGCAAGAACAGGTTGTCGGGCTGCCAGATGTTCTCGTCGGCAAAGATGGCTTCGACGTCGGCGAAGCTGTCGACGACGCTGATGCGGGCGCCGCTGCCTCCCTGCTCGGGCTTCAACAGCGCCGGCCAGGAAACCTCGTCGCGTCGACGACGGAGGGCCTCAAGGCTGTTGAAGGTCAGGGCCTTGGGATGGTCGATGCCCAGCGTGCGCAGCAGGGCCCCCTGGGCCGTCTTTGACAGTTCGAAGGCAAAGACATCGGCGCCATTGAGGACGCGGGCGCCCTGCCATTGGAGCTGGCGCAGATAGGCCAGGCCCAGCGGCACCGCCCTCGTGTTGCCCCGCAAATAGGCGCTGGGGCTCGCCTGATTGAAGTAGAGCTTGGCGCGGGGCACGTCGTGGTCGCCAAAGGCGGCGCTCTTGATGTCAAACGGGGCCCACGAGACCCCCCGACGGTCGAGGGCCTCAAACAATGGCTTCTGCCACTCGGGATGCTCATGGATGACGACGAGGTCGACGGGGTCGGCGACGGCGCTGACGTTGCTCACGGCGCCACCCCAAGACCCGCGACGCGCAGCACGCGGTTGCCGACGAAATCGGTCACATACAGGCTCTCGCCGTCGGGGCTGACGCGCAGGCCCATCAGACCGCCCTCGTCGATGTCGAGGTCAAGCGTCTCCAGCAGGTTGCCCTCAAGGTCGAAGGCGCTGATGCGCGAGGTCAGGTTGTCGCCGACGTAGAGCACACCGTCGTGCAGGGCGAGGCCGGAGGGAGCCTGGAAGTCAGCGTCTTCGCCGGTGACAAACTCGGTCCAGCTGGCGCCGGTGGACTCCTGCACCAGGGTCTCAAAGCCGCGAAATTCACTGACCTGCAGCGCCGTGCTCACGTCAAGGACGCTGACGCGATTGTTGCCGGTGTCGGCCACGTACAGCAGCTCGCTGTCGTGGTCGTAGACCATGTGCGAGGGCACATCGGCCGTGCGGGCGACATCGACGTCGACGAAGCGCTCAACCGTGCCGTCGCCATGGAAGTCGAAGCCCGGGCCGTGGTCGGTCTTGAAGTCGTAGCGGGCGATGGTGTTCGTGAGGCCCTCGAACACGAAGTAGACATTGTCAGAGACCCAGGCGATGCCCATGCACAGCGGGGTCTCGTGCATCATGTCGAGGTGGGAGCCGAGGTCGAAGCCGCCGTTGTCGGCGACGGCCTCCGGGTTGGTGATGGCGTAGATGGCGGCATCGGCGGACCACAGGGCCGGGCCCGTAAAGTCGTTGCCCTGCTGCTGGCCGTCGTAGGTGTTGCGGGACTCGCCACAGGTGCCGAACTTCATCCCCGTCGAAAACGACAACGCCGCCGTCTCCTCCATGAAATGCAGGGCGTAGGGGTCCTTGCGGCGCAAGATCACCTGGGCGGTGGTGCCGACGTTGCTGATGGTCAGCGAGGCGTCGTCGGTCCGGTTGATGACCCACAGCTCCCCCTCGACGTCGGGATTGAAGTCCAGATCACGGGGCCCCAGCAGGCCGTCGTCGGCGTCGGCGACGACGCTGACCTCAACACTGCCAAACAGCGACGTGTCCTCGGGCGGAACCTCGGCAGCAGGACAGCCCGCCACGCCCGCCACGGGCATCACAAGGGGCAGGAAGGCTGACAACAGCAGGGGACGGCGCATCGGGGCTCCCGGGTCGGGTGATATGTGCCCATGTGGGTACCGACGTCCATCGCCCCCGACAACCGCTCGGGCCCGGTTTCCCAGTCGGTCAAACACCCGATGCGTCGGCTGCGCCCCTCAGCGCAGGTCCACCACCGGGGTCTGCCCCCGAGCCACTTCGCGCACGAAGCGTACAAACACCGCCCGGGTGTCGGGGCGCTGAAAGATGACGCTGTGGCCGTCGAGGGGGCCGTCTTCGGCAAAGCGGACCACGACGCCGGTGCGGGGGCCGACGCCGGGGACGTCGACGTTGTCGACGACAGGGCTCGACAGCGCCGCCTTGCCGATGCTGTGCAGCGCCGGCAGCAACCGGTCGATGGAGCGAGCACCGACGTCGGTACCCACGAAGTCGACGCCGACGCTGCGCACCAGGGCCCGCTGCAAGCCCGTGGGCACCTGGGCGTCGGGCTGGCCCTCGATGACCAGCACGTGCGGGGCATGAAAGCCCGGGCGCGGGTGCTTGAGGATGTGGCGGGTGTAGAGGGTGTTGTCGGCGCCAGCGACGCCGGTCTCAAAAATATCGATGAACGGATGAAAGCGATCGAGGTCCTCACCCGGAGGCAGAGCGACGGTCTCGATCAGCCCCTGCAAGTCGACGGGGTCCTTGGGACCAAAAGCGAACTCCACCCAGGTGCCGCCAGCCCCAGACAAAATGGCGCCCTGAAAATCATCGAGGCTGCCGGCCAACATGCCGCTCAGAAAGCTGCCCAGGCTGTGGCCGCCGACGAGAAAGTGTTTGACGTCAAAGCGAATGCGACCGTCAACGCTGGCGGAGGCATCGACCTCGGGGGCCAGCGCCGGGTCGATGCTCATGGTCTCCAGCAGCCGCACAAAGCGCGCGTGCTCAATCAGCATCTGCGCGAAGTTGTCGCGCATCGCCGGCGGATTCATGAACACGTAGGCGCCGTAGCCGTCGAGGGCCCGGTCGCCGATGCGGTCGGGGGAGTAGGGCCCCGCCACGCAGGCGGTGGCGACGCCGTCAGCGGCGATCCAGCTGCCGATGCCCGTACCGGGAATGGTCACACCACCGGGCCGGTCGCGACGGCCGCGATCGATGGCCTGGGTGGCGCTGCCGCCGGTGCCGTGGACGTAGAGCAACAGCGGAAATCCGTCCTTGGGCATCGCCCCCCGGGGCAGCGTGATGACAAAGGGCGCATCCTCGGTGCGGGTCACCTGC
Source organism: uncultured Myxococcales bacterium (assembly GCA_903952805.1). Taxonomy (GTDB): domain Bacteria; phylum Myxococcota; class UBA727; order UBA727; family VGSZ01; genus VGSZ01. The sequence continues at coordinate 10,849 of CAJBHN010001225.1, forward strand.
AGGCGGCCAGCGTCGTCGGTGACGATGATCCCCGTCTCGGAGAAATGAGGAGGCTCGCCGGTCTGGTGTTGGGGTTGGGCAACGACGCCGCGAATCTCGACGACGCTGCCCTTCTGGTTCACCTCGGCGCGCCCCCGCTCGATGGAGACCAGCCGGGGCGGATCGTCATGGCGGGCCTGCTGAATGAACGAGACGGTGCGTGCGGTCGGATCGCCGACGGTGAAGACGGTCGCGGCGGCGATGTCTGACGACGACAGCCCGAGTTCATCCAGGCGGGCCCGCAGGGGTTGGAAGCTGCGGCTCCACAGCACGTCGGGATGCACGCCTTCCAACAACGCCTGCAGCGCGGGCGACACATCGAGGTCGGCGTCGCCATCAGCGTCGACATCCCGGCGGACAATGGCGGCCCAGGTCCCCGGCAGCAGCGACAGGCCCGTCAACGGCGCCATCTGCAGCAAGCTCTCGGGGCGGGTGATGTCCCGCTTTTGGCTGACGTGCACGTCGACGGCGACCCTCTCGCCCACCCGACCGGGCGTCAAGTCCACCAGCATGATCCCCGCATCAGCCTGCAGCGTCGCCAGCGGCCAGACCTTGATGGGCAACACCGGCCGGTCAAAGCGAAACGACACCACCGGCAAGGGCGAGAAGCCAACGCCACGGCTCGCCACATCCTCCATCACCGAGCGCTTGGCGATGTCAACGAAGCCGACGCCAAACGGATTGGGCAGACCGCGCACGTCGGGAGCCCCGGTGGGCAGGGTGCGGGCGTCGGCGGGCCAGGGCGCGTTCCAAAAGAAGTCGGCGTTGCTCAGATCGGCCTGGGGCTCAAACACCAGCTGGGGGCGGCGCTCGCGGGATTGCGGCCAATGCCGCGACCCGTACGGTTTGGCGCAGGCCGACGACACCAGCAGAAAAAGAACGCCCAGAGACACAATCGAAACAGTGCGACGCATCCAGCCCGATACCACGCGCCGTCGACGGCGACTCGGACTGGTCAATCACCTGAACAACTGTACCAGGATGGACCGCGAGCGGGCGGTTGCAGGTCGCCACCGACGGGGCAGGATCGCGCCATGGTGCGCACTCCCCGCTTCTCGCTCCTGTTCGCGTTGACCACCGCGCTGGCCATGTCGCTGTGGTCGCCGGCCATCGCGGCGTTTTCCATCGTCGTCGACCCCGGCCACGGCGGCACAGCGAATGGACGCGATGATGATGGGGACGGCCAGATCGATGAAACTGGTGAGAATGGAGAGATTGACCCTGGAGCTGTTGGCTGCGGCCTGCGTGAAAGTGACATCAACCTCGACGTGTCCCTGCGCCTGCGCGACCTGCTGACCGGCGCGGGCCAAAACGTCAGCTTGACGAGGACGGCCGACGTCTTTGTGAACCTGCAGGTCCGCGCCGACTTCGCCAACGCCCGCGGCGCCGACCGCTTCGCCAGCATTCATAGCAATGCCTTCGACGACGCCGCCGCCAACGGCACCGAAACCTTCTGCCACACGTCGCTGGGCACCTCGGCCGACATGCGCGACAAGATCCACGAAGAGATGATCGCGGCCTGGGGCCTGACCAACCGCGGCGTCAAGACCGCCAACTTCACGGTGCTGTCGGCGACCTCGATGCCAGCGACCCTGTCGGAGCTGGGCTTTGTCACCAACTGCAGCGTTGACGCCGTGTTGCTCGCCGACAGCACCCGCCGCGGCGAAGCCGCCCAGGCCCACCTCGACGGCATCGCCCGTCACCTTGGCTTCAGCGGCGGCCAGCCGGCCCTGACCGGCGAGCTCAAGGGCGTCGTCTTTGAGGACCAGGGCGTGGGCACCGCCGACATGAGCGTGCGCCTGCCCGGGGCCTCCGTCATCGTCGTCAACCGCGCCGACAGGGCCACCGCCGCCGCCACCACCGCGACCTGGTCCTTCACGCTGCCCGCCGGCACCTACACCGTCCGCGCCTCAGCCGCCGGCCACGTCTCCGCCGAGAAGACCTGCACCCTGGCGGCCAGCGCCGAGCAGTTCTGCTCCATCGGCCTGTTCCCCGCTGCCGCTGGCGAAGGCGAAGGCGAAGGCGAAGGCGAAGGCGAAGGCGAAGGCGAAGGCGAAGGCGAGGGCGAGGGCGAGGGCGAAGGCGAAGGCGAAGGCGAGGGCGAAACGCCACCGCTGGAGCGCATCACGATCAGAAACGCCCCCAGCGGCCCGGGCGCCACGGGCGGCTGCACCTGCGGCACTGGCGAAGACAGCGCCATGCTGTGGAGCGGTCTGGCGGCCCTGTTGCTGCTGCGTCGTCGTCGGCCACCGAGCGGTCCGGCCTCGGCCCTGGTCGTGCTGCTTGGCGTCGGCGCCAGCGGAGCCGCCGACGCCCGCCCGGGCGACGCCGTTGTCACCACCGCAGCCCCCATGGTCGTCGCCACCGACGTCACGCTCAGCAGCCGGTCTGTACGGCTCATCCCCATCGGGGGCGTGCAGTCCGTCCAGCCCTCGCCGCGCGGCGATCGGCTGTTGACGAGCGATGTGCAGTACGCGGGCCTCACCATTGTCGACGTCAAAAGCGGTGGCCAACTCACGTTGAGCGACGCCCCCCGGGCTGGCTTTCGCGCCGCATGGGTCGACGATGGCCACGTGGCCCGCCGTGTGCCCCAGGCGCCATTTGGGGGCCAGCCCCTGATCGAGCTCGACGCCGTCACGGGCGATTTCGTCGGTCCCTTCTTCGAACACCACACCCTCGGCGTGAAACAGGACGACGTCACGGGCGCCATCGTCGTCGGCCGCCGCCTCGACGACCAGGGGACCTTGGCGCAGCCCCGCCAGCTTTCCCCCGTGGGCGAAACCTGCTTCGCGCCCCAACTGGCCGCTGGCGTCGACCACGTCGTCGTCGCCTTCCAGTGCCTGACGTCGGGCTTGTGGGCGGTGCGGCTTGATGGTCGCGATGGCGACGGCGCCAGCCACGCTGTTCGCTTTGGTCGGGGGGCCCAGCTCGCGCTGGCCCGGGACGGCCGCTCCGCCGTGTTCTCGGTCATGACCGATGAGGGCCACGAGATCACCGCCAGC
>CAJBHN010001226.1 GCA_903952805.1 uncultured Myxococcales bacterium
AGCCCGGCCTGCCATTGGGCATCGTCGTCGCCGCGACGGTACAAGGCCTCAGAGGTCCCATCGAGCCTCGTGCCGACCACCTCGAAGCGGTCGGCCTGTCTGGTCCCGGCCACAAAGACCACCCAAGCCTGGCGGATGCCACTGAGCTGCAGCAGGGGCTTGAAGGGTCGTTGCAGCGCCGAGCGCGCGTCGGCGCCGTGGCGGGCCATGCTTTGCAGCGTGCTCTTGAAGGTGGCGGGTTCGACGCCGAGCGCGCGCGCCCACGCCGACAGCTCGTCGTCGATGCGCGGGTCATGCCACAGGGCGCTGGCGTCGGCGCGACCCACATCGGGAATGGCGGCGACGCAGCAGGTCGCCAGCCACAGCACGACGCCGATGCCGACGAGGTGACGACGCCACCAGCCCACAGAGCGAACACCCGATGTCGTGCGACTGGTCATCGCGGCTTCAGCCGATGCCCGAGAGAGCCGCCGCAGCTTCGCGCAGCAGGATGACGGTGTCCTTCACCATCGGTCGCAGCGTGGCCAATTTGTGGTCGGCGTAAAACAGGAACGCCGCTTTGCCCTCACGGCCCAGGCCGCCGACGAACACGGCTCCTGGCACCGAGCCGCCGAGAGCGCCAAACCACGCCATCCATTCGGGGCCGGTGAGGGCGGGTCCGTAATACGCTTCGCGGCGTCCGGCCATGTCGACGACGGCATGCGTGCTCTGCAACACCTTGACGATGGCGGGCATCGACTGGCCATGTGGAGCGTCAAGGTTTGCCCAGGCCAGCGCCATGGGGACGTCGCTGCCGACGTCCATGATGAGCACGCGGTCAAAGCGCGTTTGCAGGAACGCACTGCAGAGTTCACCCACTTCCCGAGCGCTTCGTGCCGTCGACAACCAGCCTGCCACCTGGGCCACCGATTCAATGCGTGCCGGGGCCGACGGCGGCGTCATCATGGCCTGCGTCCGAGTCGGGGCCGCCACGGGCGTGCGAGCGACGGCTGCGGGCGGGGGACCCTGCAACGAAAACGGCGGCCGCCCCAGGAAGTCCTCGGTGGAATGGCCCCGCGAAGACGGAGACGGCGCAGGCGACCACGGCGTCTCCGACGGGGTCGTTGGCCGCGCTGGCGGGGCCAACATCGACGACGGCGCATCCGACGACGTCCCCGGCATCGATGCGCTCTTGCGGCGGGTGAGCAAGACCGGCGCGTCGCTGGTGGAGCTGTTCGACGCTGCCTTCTTGTGCACCAGGGGCATCGGCGCCCCCAGCTCGAGCCCGAAGCGGACGTCGTCGTCGTCCATCAGGGTGGCGGCCACGACCGAGAATTCCCGCAAGGTGTCGTCGTGGTCGCTCCGACGACCCAGCTCGGCGTTGCGTCCGACGTGCCACCCGGCCGGGCGAGCCATCAGCTCAATCTCGTCGAGGAGCACCCGGGCCGACGCTGGCCGGTCGGCAGGCGACTTGGCCAACAATCGCCCAACGATGTCGTCGATGAACGGCGGCACCGGATTTTGTGGTTGGGCCATCGACGGCGTGCGGGGCGTCTCGTGGACGTGCCGCAAAATGACCTTGATCGAGGTTTCGCCGGGAAAGGGTGGCTCGCCCACCAGCAGCTCAAACCACATGGCCCCCAGCGCGTAGAGGTCCGAGCGGGGATCGTCGGAGATGCCATTGGCCCTCTCGGGGCTCATATAGGCAGGCGTGCCCGAAATGACGTCGTGACGGGTGATTTGCGCGTTGGTGCCCTGGATGATGCTGCGGGCCAAACCGAAGTCGAGGACCTTGGCGAAGTCGAGGTCGCCGTTGCTTTCAACGAGCATGACGTTTTCGGGCTTGAGGTCGCGATGCACGATCTTTTGCGTATGGGCCGCCACCAGCGCGCGGGTGACGCCAAGGATGATGTGCAGGGCCCGCTCCCACGGCAGAAAACGCGCAGCGTCGAGGACCTCGCGCACATTCTGTCCGCGCAACAACTCCATGGCGATGTAGAGGTCACCACTGTCGGTGGCGCCAAAATCGTAGAGCGTGACGATGTGCGCGTGGGCCAGGCGAGCGACGGCGGCGGCTTCTTTTTCGAAGCGGCGGATGGCGGTGGCGTCGTCGGCGTACTTCTTCAGCAACACCTTGAGGGCCACGGGCCGGTCGAGGGGCTGCTGCATGGCCAGATACACAGCCCCCATGCCGCCTTCGTTCAGCTTGCGCAGAACTTCATAGCGGCCGGCCACCACCTGGCCCAGCAGGGTATCGGGCTGATCTGACGACGACACGGCCCGAAGTCTACGCCCGATACCACCTGCCTGCGAGCCCACTCCCCCAATCGCCCCAGGGAGGGACAGGTCTGCCGGTCACCTGACCGGGTGTGCCGTGGCCGTGTGTGCAGCCGGCGCGGGTCTCGAGGGCGTCGCCGTCAACGGTGGTGCATCGGGGTGCATCGGGGTGCATCGGGGTGCGTCGGGGTGCGTCGGGGTGCGTCGGGGTGCGTCGGGGTGCGTCGGGGTGCGTCGAGGTGCATCGGGGTGCGTCGGGGTGCGTCGAGGTGCGTCGCGGTGCATTGGTGTGCGTCGGCCTGCATCTTGGTGGTGTGCCCGGGTCCAGCTATGGATGGGGCATGGAGCAGCCATCGATGTCGCAGAACCGTGTTCTCGCCCCGGGCCCCGACGCCCGCAGCTTTCGCACGAGCACCGGTGAGCTCGTGGTCGTGCCCCCTGGCTGGGGGCATCTTCCCCCCGGCGACGCGACATTGACCAAGAGGGTGAAGGCTGCCGGACCGTCGTGGACGGTGCAGGAAAAGCGGGGTCGCAAGATGTTCTCCCGCGGCGTCTGGGCCCCGGCGGTGCACATCGAGGCTGTGAAGGCGGCGTTGGTGGTCGAGAGGGCAGACCCGGCCTGGGCCAAAAAACAGGTGCAGCAGGGCTTGCGTCGCGAAAAAGTGCAGGCGGCCTACGAGATTTCCTTCGAGGACAGCGTGCGGGCCTTCCTGGCGTTTCACGAGCGTCACGCCGCCAGCGCCGCGGTGATCGCTCAGCGCGTTGCCGCGCACGCCACTCCCGTTGGCAGCGGCACCGTGGCGCGCACCAAGCGCATTGCCATCGAGGACAGGGCCGAGGCCGCCGTCATCGCCTGGCTGCGTCATCAAACGACGGGCTACGACGACATGGTCATCCCGCGGGTGAAGGGGGCCCGCCGCGAGGTGCGACGCACCCTGGCGGAGCGCTCCCGTCGGCTGTTGGAGACCTATCGCCGGGGCTTCGACGTCGACGTCACGACCTGTCCCCTGCAAAGGGCCCTTCGGACGGGGCGGCCGTCGCCGAACACGTCGCCGATCACGTCTCCATGAACCGCGCCGGCGGTGCGCACCACCACGCGCAGCGCACGGTCATCGGACCCGCAGCACCACGCCACGCATCGGTCGGCCGCGGGGGGCGTCCTTCGACGTGATGTCGGCGGGCAAGGGCAGCTCGCCAAGGGTTTTGACGACGCGGCCAGCGCTTTTGGCGCCAGCCTGGGCCGCCGTCAGGACATCGGCCACGGCCACGTCGCGATCGTTGCATGACAACAACAGCAGGCCATCGTCGTCCAGCGCGGTGCAGGCGTGCTCGGCGAGTTCGTGCAGGGCGTCGCGCAGCACAAAGCGCGTGCCATCGGTGCGTACGGCCTGCGTGGGAGGGTCGCACACGATCACGCCGCAGCTTTTGGGACGCCGCGACAGCCGAGCGAGCACCGCGAGGGCGTCGTCGACAATGAAGCGATGGCCGCGGGGGTCGATGCCGTTGAGCGCCAGATTGGTGGCGGCCCATGGCGCACATTTCTTGGCCATGTCGACATGGTCGACGCGGGCGGCGCCACCGACGGCAGCGGCCACGCCAAAAGCGCCGGCGTGGGCAAAGAGGTTGACGACGATGCGGCCCCGGGCGGCATCGCGGACCAGGCGCCGTCCCAGGCGTTGGTCGACGAAGACGCCGGCCCCCACGGCCCGTTCGTCGGCGACGCGTACCAGCAGGCGCAGGCCGTCTTCGTGGACGACGTGGGCCTCGGGGACCTGGCCCCACAAGACCCGTTGGATCGAGCGCCCGGCGGCGGTGCGCAGGACCGCGACGATGGCCGTGACGCCGAGGGGAGCCAGCAGGGCCGGCAGGCCCCAGGCGGCCTCGACGTCGGCGTCGGTGCCGGGCCAGTGCGATGCCCACAGCTCGACGCGCACGATGTGGGCAAAGCGGTCGACGACGACACCCGCCAGGCCGTCGCCCTCGCCGTCGACCAGCCGTCGCACATCGGTCGCTGGTCCCACGGGCATCAGCCGCCGGCGGGCAATGGCTGCCGCCAGCAGGCGTTCATCCATGGTCACCGTGGTGAGCGTGGACGTCTTGGGAGCGGCCTGGGCCGCGCGGCCTGCAGTCGTCGACGACGATGGCACTGATGTTCGGGCCGGCGGCCTTCTGGACACGACCACCGGTCAAGCGGCGCGGCGGTTCTGACGAACGCGCTGCAGCAGAGTCTCGAGGAGGGCGACGGGATCGTCGACCGTGTCGTCGACCGTGTCGACAGCCATGTGATCGGTCATCACCGCCTTGGCAGCCATGGGCAGCGTCGAGACGATCGGCTCCACCGACATGTCGTCGTCGACGACGACCACGTCGTCAGCGACGGGCAGGTCGTTGGCCTCAGCGGTGGTGACCATGCCGCCCATGTCGATGGCGACGTCAATGCTGCGCATGCCGACCGGAGCGTCGTCGGCAGCCATGGGCGGCGCCGTGGATGCAGACAGGCCACCGGGCCCCTGCGCATGAGGCTGCGCCTCCAGCGGCAACCCGATCTCGCCGGACGTGTCGCCCCAGCCGGTTTCGGCTTCGTGATAGGGATTGGTCGTCGACGATTCGGCCTGGTCGGCATCGCCGTCGTGTGCTTCGAGCGCGGCGGTGTCGACAATGATGGTCGCGAGTGGGGCGCTCTCGAGCGCGGCGGTGTCGACCATGATCGTGTCGAGCGAGGCGGCATCGTCGCTGCTTGCTTCGAGCGCGGCCGTGTCGACAATGATGGTCGCGAGTGGGGCGCTCTCGAGGGCGGCGGTGTCGACAATGATGGTGTCGAGCGCAGCGACGCTGTCGACGGCGACGCTGTCGACGGCGACGCTTTCGACGGCGACGCTTTCGACGACGACGCTTTCGACGACGACGCTTTCGACAACGCTTTCGACGACGCTTTCGACGACGACGCTGTCGACGACGGCGTCTTCAAGGGGGGCGTCGCCCCAGCCGCTCTCGGCTTCGGCGTAGGGGTTGGCCGCTGAGGACGCGACGGCCGGGGCTTCGACGACCGCGTCGGCGAGGACGTCGACGGCGCTGTCGGGACCCTGGGCAACGGCGCCCACGTCGGCAAATGAGGCCTCGTCGACCACGGCGGCTGGCGGTGTGGTGGCTGCGGCGGAGCCGCTTGGCGCCGGAACCAGGGTGGCCGCGGCGTGGATGTCTTCAGCAGGCTGCATTTCGCCGGCGAGACCAGGTCCGTCGCCGGCCTGGGGACCGGGAGCCGGGCGCATCGGCGCGCTGTCGATGTCGAAGTCGATGTCGATGGCCGCCGCAAGAGCCTCGCCGTTGATGGTGGCCTGGGTGGCCTGGGTCGGCTCGGCCCGGGGGGCGGACGGCGGCGACGTCGTCGTGTCCGTCGTCGTGTCCGTCGTCGTGTCCGTCGTCGTATCCGTCGTCGTCGGCACGACCCCCAGCTCGGCGGCGCGGGGGCGCGCATTGCGCAGCTCCATCAGCCGCTCGCGGACGAGTTCGTTGTCGGGGCGGTTGTGCAGCGCTCGCTCGTACAGCGAGATCGCCTCCTCCAGGTTGCCGGCGTTGGCGGCGGCCTCGGCTTCGGCTTCAAGCGACGGCGCTGCGGTGGCCGCCGGGGTGGCTTGAGCCGTGCGCCCCTGAGCGGCCTCTTCGACGGCCAGCTTGTGCACTTCGGTCCAGCGGCGATGAACCTCGGGCAGGCGGGGGTCACCAGCGGTCTGCAGCAGCTTGAAGCAGGCCGCCAGGTCGCGGACGGCGGGTGCGAAGTCGCCGCGGCGCACATGTTCATGGGCTCGTACCCAGAGAGCTTCGGCCTGCTGGACGGGGGTCGGCGTCGTCATGAGCGGCAGCATCGTCGGCGCCGCTGCGCCGATCAAGTCCTCGTGCTTTTTTCCGCAGGCCAACCTGGCCCGGGCCTGATCCGGGCCCGATCCGGGCCCGATCCGGGGTCGATGTCTGTGACGGCATCGGGGAGCGATGTCGGGGCCTTGCCGGTGGTGGGGGAAACCCCTACCAACACCGACATGGCCACTCTTCCTTCCCGGTGTCACGCCTGTCAGGCCGAGTACGACGCCAGCGGCGCTCCTTTGCGCTGTGCGTCATGCGAGGCCTTGTTGCCGCCCCATCCCCGGGTGTCGCCGTTTGCGCAGCTGGGGTTGCCGGTGAGCTCGTCGCTCGACGATGCCGCCGTGGAGCAGGCCTGGCTCAAGCGGAGCCGGCTGGTGCATCCCGACCGTTTCGCGTCCCGCCCCGCTGCCGAGCGCCGTGCGGCCGCCGAGCAGACCATCGCCGCCAACGACGCCTACCGGCTCTTGAAGACACCCTTCGACCGGGCGGTGTGGTTGGTGCGCAGCGCCGGCGTCGACGAGCCGCGCTTGTCCCAGGCACGCCTGATCGCCTTCATGGAGGACCGCGAGGAGGCCGAGGCTTCGCCGGCCGGCAGGGCCCGCGTCATCGCTGCTGCCGCCGCCCGCTTCCAGGTTTCCCTCGCCGCCGTGGTCGCCTCCCTCGCCGAGGTCGACTGGCAGCAGGTCAGCATGGCCGAGCCCGGCTCATGGCGCCCGCGCCTGGTCGCGGTGGCCAGTCACCTGGCCGACATGCGGACCCTGGGGCGGCTGTCGGCCGATCTCGGTGGTCCCACGCTCATCGCTGGCGTGGACGGACGCTGAGCGTGGCGGCTGCTGGATGCCGGTTCATGGCGGGGCGACGTTCGGCGAGGCCGTCTGTATGCGGTCGGGACGCGGTCGTCGGCGTCGCGGCAGCCTGCCGCGAGGTCCGCTGCGAGGCCGTTGCGGTCTGGGCCACGTTGGCTAAGGCGGCACCGTTCAGTTTCGATCACGCAAAAGGAGCATTCCATGTCCGCTGAGGCGCTTAACGAGGGCAAGATCACCCAGGTCATCGGCCCCGTCGTCGACGTTGAATTCCCCCCCGGTGGTCTGCCCCGGGTGCTGACGGCCTTGAAGGTCACCAACGCCACCATCGACGCTCGCGAATGGAACCTCATCATCGAGGTCTCCCAGCACCTCGGTGAAAACACCGTGCGCTGCATCGCCATGGACGCCACCGAAGGCCTCCAGCGCGGCCAGAAGGTCAAAAACACCGGTGGCCCCATCGCCATGCCGGTCGGCAAGGGCGTGCTCGGACGCATCCTCAACGTCGTCGGCGAGCCCGTCGACGAGCAGGGTCCGGTCAAGGCCGACACCTACATGCCGATCCACCGGCAGCCCCCCAAGTTCACCGAGCAGTCCACCGAAGTGAAGATGCTCGAGACGGGCATCAAGGTCATCGACCTGCTCGCCCCCTACTCCAAGGGCGGCAAGATCGGCCTGTTCGGCGGCGCCGGCGTCGGCAAGACCGTGAC
>CAJBHN010001227.1 GCA_903952805.1 uncultured Myxococcales bacterium
CACAGCCGGCCGAGCTACCGGAATTTCTGGTCGCCCGGGACCTCATTTCAAAACGCGGGCTTGCGGCTGGCCCGAGGCTGACGTCGGCGGTGAGGTCGGCGTTGACGTCGGTTCTCGTCAGCAGCGTGGCCCGACCGCCTCTGGCGGCGATGACGGCGCTGACGACCGTTTTTGGCGTTGCTTCATCAAAGGCGCTACGCGAGTTCATGCGCTTTTTGCACTCCATGCTTCGCGTCCGAAACCTCGACGAGGCCATCGCCTTCTTCACCACCGGGCTCGGATTGCGGGAGATGCGCCGCAAGGAGTACCCGACGGGTCGCTTCACGCTGGTCTTTCTGGCGACGGCCCCTGGCGAGCCCGAGGTCGAGTTGACCCACAACTGGGATCAACACGAGGCCTACAACAGCGGTCGCAATTTCGGTCACCTCGCCTACGAGGTCGACGACATCTACGACGCCTGTCGTCGTCTGCAGAAGCACGGCAGCATCATTGCCCGTCCCCCCCGCGACGGGCGCATGGCCTTTGTGCGTTCCCCCGACCTCATCAGCGTCGAGCTGCTGCAAAAGGGCGAGCCCCTGCCGCCCACCGAGCCCTGGGCCTCGATGGTCAATACCGGCGAGTGGTGAAGCCCTGGCGAGGGCGTTGCCGCTGCGGGTTCAAGTCGTGACACTGCTGTCGCCCATCCCGCTTCGCGCCCCATGACCGTCGAACCCAAGGCCTCCCCATGTCGCTCTATGCCCTGCTCAAGCCCGCCGGAAAAAACGGTTTCGGGTACGGCTCCACCGCCCAAGACGTCACCGAGGGTCTGTCGCTCTCGGGCAAGACCATCATCGTCACGGGGTGTAATTCCGGGCTGGGGCTGGAGACGTTGCGGGTCCTCACCATGCGTGGCGCGCGCGTCATCGGCACCGCTCGCGACATCAACAAGGCCAAGACCGCGTGTGACAGCGTCGTGGGGAGCAGCACCGGCAGCACCATGCCGGTGGCGATGGAACTGTCCGATCCCCATTCGGTCCGCGCCGCCATCGCCACCATCCGCGCCGACGGTGGGCCCCTCGATGCGATCATCTGCAACGCCGGCATCATGGCCCTGCCCACGCTGGAGATGGCCCACGGGCTCGACCAACAGTTTCTCACCAACCACATCGGCCATTTCATGTTTGTCACGGGCCTCCTCGACCGCCTGACCGACACCGGCCGGGTCGTGATGCTCAGCTCGGCGGCCCATATGATGGCGCCCACCGAGGGCATTGCGTTCGACAACCTCGACGGTCACCGCGGCTACTCGCCGTGGCGCAACTACGGACAGAGCAAGTTCGCCAACCTGCTCTTCGCCAACGCCCTCGCCCGCCGCTTCCAGGGCACCCACAAGACCGCCAACGCCGTCCACCCCGGCGTCATCTCGACCAACCTGGGTCGCCACATGAACCCCATCGCTCGCTGGGCCCAAAAGCTCGGCGATCCGCTGCTGATGAAGTCCGTCGCCCAGGGCGCCGCCACCCAATGCTTTGTCGCCGTCAACCCCGCCGCCGCTGGCATCTCGGGGGCCTATTTCGCCGACTGCAACGAGGCCCAGCCCCGCAAGGATTCCCGCGACGTTGCCCTGAGCGAGCGCCTGTGGACCGAGAGCGAAGCCATCGTCGCCCGTTTGCCCTGACGTCGTCGTCGTCGTCGTCGTCGTCGTCGTCGTCGATCAACCGGCGAGCTTGCGCAGGACGTCGCCGTAGCGGGACAGCCGGCCCTGGCCCATCTGCGGCGCCGCCTCGAGGTCGCCGGCGCCGTGGCGCACCAGGTATTCAAGGGCGGGGGCCGTCAGCACCAACTGCAGGGGAATGGGCCGGCCCTCGGCGGCGCTGCGCTTGGCGGCTTCGTCGCGGCGCCAGTTCTTCAGCGCGTCCTCGCGGCGCTGTTCGGCGCGGCTGGGGAAGTGCTCGGGTGGCAGCGGTGGCAGCGGCGGTGGCTGGCGCCGGGCCTCGGCGACGACGTGCAGCAGGCGCTCCCCCTGGCGGGCCAACAACGACGCGTTGACGCCGGCTCGCTTGGCGCTGGCGAGGTCCGACGGCGGGTGGCGCGTCATGTTGTAGAGCACCTCGGTGTTGACGATGCGGCCCGCCGGCTGGTTGGCCGCCCTGGCCGACTCCTCCCGCCAGCGCCACAGCGCAAACACCAGCGGCCGCAACTCGACGGGCACATCGCGTACGCCCTTGAGTCGCCAAAAGGCGCCTTCGTCGTCGACGTCCCTGATGGTGGCTCCCATGACCGCGGCGTTTTGCACGCTCACTTCGTCCTGGATGCCCGCCGCCTCCACCAGCGTGCGCAGGGCTTCGGCGGCGCGGGGCAGGTAGACCACGTCGTCGACGGCGTAGTGCAGGGCATCTTGGGGCAGGGGTCGCCGTCCCCAATCGCTTTGGGCATGGGCCTTGGGCAACAGCACGCCGCAGGTTTTCTCGACGACGGCGGCATAGCCGGTCTTTTCGAGGCCCAGCAGGCTGGCGGCTTGTTGGGTGTCGAACACGCCGCCCAGCGGCATGTCAAAGTCTCGCTTCAGGCAGCCGACGTCATACTCGCCGCCGTGCAGATACAGGGGTCGATCGCTGCGAGCCAGACCGGCCCGCAGCGACGAAAACGCCGCCCGCACCGCCGGAGCCAGGGTATCGACGACGACGATGGTGCCGCCCAGGTTCAGCTGCACCAGACAGACCTGTTCGCGGTACACGAACATCGAATTGCTCTCGGTGTCGATGGCGACCCAGGGAGCGCTCTGCAGGCCCTCGACAACACCGTGCAGGCCCTCGGGGGTGTCGATCCAGGCGAAGTCGGCGGTGGTCATGCCGTCGTCTACACCATCACGGCCCCAAGCAGGCAGCACGGTCCACACGCATCAACCCACGGCGAGCTGCAGCAGCAGCACGACGACGCCAGTAACGATGCTGGTCCCAAAGACCCGGGCCACCATCTTCCCCAGGGCGGGGCCGCCGCTGACCCAGGCGATGCCGCCCTTGACGACGGTGTTGGCAAAGCAGGCCGTCACGATGACGCCGGTCGCCAGATGCAGGCCCAGGCCGTCTCTGGCGAGCGCTGACGTCGACAGGGTGATGGCGTCGACGTCGGTGATGCCCGCCAGCGCGGCGGCGACGTAGAGGCCGGTGTCGCCGAAGGTGTCCCTCGCGAACTGCGACACCAGGATGACCGCGGCGAAGGCCAGGCCAAAAAGCAGCGCGCTTTTGAGCTCAAACGGATTTTTGACGTCGACGTCAGCGACAGCGTGGACTTCGGCGCGGGCCTGGCGCCACAAGGGCAGGGACGCCAGCGCCGAGGCCACCAGCATGGTCAGCAACGTGATCGACAAGCGCGGCAACAGCGGCGCGTAGATGACGCCGGCGGCGACGACGACGCGGGCCAACATCACGGTGCTGGCGGCGACGATGGACAGCGCGCAGCTGGCGGTGAGGCCAGGGGTTTCTTTCACTCGACGCGCCATCGAAAACGTCACCGCCGTCGAGCTGACCAGGCCGCCGATGAAGCCGCCCACGAGCATGCCCCGGCCAGCCCCCCACACGCGGGAGGCGACGAAGCCGACGAAGCCAATGACGCCGACGAGGACCACCATCTGGCCCATCTGGGCGGGGTTGAACGCGGCGTAGGGGCCATAGCCCCGGTCGGGGGCCAGCGGCAGAAAGACCACGGCGACGACGAGCAATTGCAGGGCCGCCAGCAGGTCGACGCTCTGGATGCGCGCGGTCATCTGGTGCAGCTGGGTCTTGAGCGACAAGATGACGGCGACGACGACGGCGACGGCGATGACGGTGGTGGTCTTGCTGGTCAGGTCGGGAAACAGGCCAGGGGCGGTGGCTGTCACGCCCAACAAGAACGTGACGACGGCTGCGGTCTCCGTTGAGATGCCCGGGTCTCGCTCTGGCGCCGGCTTGCCGAGGTGGTGGGCGCCAATCAACGCCACCAGCGCCGCCAGCCCGACCGCGGGCATCAGGCCACCGGGGGCTGCTCCCGCCAGCGTGCCGCACAGGGCTCCGCCCAACGCGATGAGGGGAAAGGTGCGCACACCGCCAATGTCGAGGCCGGGGCCGCTGGCGACGTCGCGGGCGATGGCGGTCTGTCGCTCGAGGCCAATGAGCACACCGGCCAGCAAGGCCACCGCCAGGCTCAGCTCCATCTCGTGCTTCATCGGCCGCGCGTCTTTCCGCTGGCTGCGGTCAAGACCGCCGTGGCCGACGCGCCCGGCGCCCGGGTCGTCGGGCTCGTCGGGGTCGTCGGGGTCGCCGTGGTCGGCCGGTACAGCATGGCTGAACCATAGCCGGGATCGGGGCCGCTGGTGTGGGGTGGCGACGTCGCATCCCGCTGACCTGGTTACTCTTCGTCCCTCGGCGTCAGGGTGGTAGACGTCGGGGATGGCGGCACCGCGCAACACCTGGCAGGTCTATGACACCACCGAGCCGCTGCTGGTCTGGCGCTTGCTCATCCCCGTCCCCACCGACGCGGTGGACGACGCCGCCGCCCGTGACGCCGTCGACGCCGCGCTGGCGGCCTTACAGCACAGCGGCCTGGTGTTGGGGGCCACACAACCGCTGCCCACCGAGGACGACGTCTTCGCCGGTGCTCCGCGGCCGGTGCAGACCCGCGTGTTGGCCCGGACCCACCTGGGGGCCCTCGTCGAGCGCACCAGCGGCGACGCTGGCGCGTTGCTCCGCGAGCTGGAGGGACCCACCCTTGATGCCGCCTACGCCCGTCGCTTTGCCGCTGCCGGCCGTCCCTTCGTCGCGGTCTGGAGCAGCCGTGGGCACGGCACCGTCGAGGTCTGCGTGGCTTTTTTCAGCACCATCGCCTTCGACGAGCGCGACGCCGACGTCCACGCCGCCAACCACGCGCGGGTGGCGGCGGCCCGCGCGGGCCTGGAGCAGGTCGCTCGCCGACGTGGTGGTCGCTTGACGGCGCCGCTGGCCCTGACGACAGGCTGACCCCGAGATCTCTTTGATCTTCGCCCACGCAGTGGGCTCACTCAAAGACCTCTGGGATGTACCTTGCCCCTCGCCCACAGGGGAACCCTTCGGGCCCCGGGGCGGCGTGGTTCCCACTCACTCCGCTCGTGAGGCGCTTCGCGCCCTCCTGTTGGACGTGGTCAGTATTCAATGATCATTCGGGATGAGACCCGTCGTCGTCAGCTGACGGCGAAGACGACGCTGATGGTCTCGGCGCCATCGACGCGCAGGGTGGCCGTGCGCAGCGGCACCGGCGGCAGCGCTGCCCGCAAGGCCTGTTCCGTCGGCGAATGCGTGACCCGGGGCACGCTGGGCAGGCAGGTCCGGCCGACGACGCGGGCCACGCCATTCAAGAACGCCGACGCCGCGATATTGCCGATCTCGGCCAGGGCCATCAGCGCCACGGTGTTGAGGTCGCTGGCCTCGGCGCCCGTCAACGACGCCACCAGGCTGGCCGCCGTGGCTTCGTCGAGGACGAAGGCCAAATGACCGGGGACGCCGCCGCTGGTCTCAAACGCCAAGACGACGCTGACGCGGCTGTGCTCATGGGCGACGCTGGCGATGTCAGCGACGGCAAAGCTCTCAACGCCGACAGGTCGACGCAGCAGACGTGACAGCGCCGACGCCGATTCCCGGGCGCCATGCTGCACGACGTGCTCGATATGATCTTCTGCCTGCGCCAACGACACGACGCCAGCCTACTCCAGACGTCTGCGACGTGGGTGGGATCAGCGCCGGATGGGCATATCGGACCGTCAGGACCCAAACGCCAGGCGTTGGGGCTCCAGGATGAAGGCCGCCCGCCCATCGGCCAGGATCGCCGCACCCGCCACAAAGGGCAAAGACGACAATGGCGGCCCCAACGGCTTGGCCACGACCTCCTCCTGGGCCGCGATGCTTTTGACCCGCAGCGCCACCAGCCCGTCGGGCCCCCGCACCAAGATGGCTGTCCCCGGTGTCGATAACGGCGGCAAGCCCAGGCGCGCCGGCAAATCCACCAGCGGCACCAACTCGGTACCCACCCGCAAGAAATCCCGTCCCGAGGCGTGCGACACCGTGTCGTCGTCGACGGCCAGCGCCGCCTCCACCCGGGCCACCGGCAACACGAAGGCGCTCTCGCTGCCAACGTCGATGACCAGCACCTGGATGATGGCCACCGTCAGCGGCAACTGCAGCGTTATTGTGGTGCCCTTGCCCGGCGCCGCCTTCAGGCGCAGGGCGCCGCCGAGCTTCTCCAGGCTGGCTTTGACGACGTCCATGCCGACGCCACGTCCCGAGGTTTCGCTGACGCTGTCGGCAGTGGAAAACCCCGGCAGGCAGATGAGCTCAAGGCTGGCGTCGTCGCTGAGGCCGTCGGCCCTGGCCTTGTCGATCAAGCCCTTGCTGATGGCTTTGGCCCGCAAGGCCGCCGGGTCCATACCGCGGCCGTCGTCCTGCAGGGCCAGCAACACGCGGTCGCGGTCCCGGGTCGCGCGCAGCACCAGCTTCATGGTCGACGGGACGCCGCGCGCGAGCCGGTTGGCGTCGCCGTCGTGGCCATGGTCGACCGCGTTTCTGACCATGTGCACCAGTGGCGCCTGCAGCTCGTCGAGGATGGCGCGGTCGAGCTCGATGTCCATGCCGACCATGGAGAAATCCACGCTC
This sequence comes from uncultured Myxococcales bacterium, assembly GCA_903952805.1. GTDB lineage: Bacteria > Myxococcota > UBA727 > UBA727 > VGSZ01 > VGSZ01. Next base: position 6,639 of record CAJBHN010001227.1, read on the forward strand.
TTGCCCTGCTGACGCGCGAGGTCGCGCACCGCGCGGGGCAGGCGCTCGGCCAACAGCGACAACGGCGTCATGCGGGCGGCGACCACGCGGCTGTGCAGCTCGCGGGTCAGTCGATCAACCTCGTCGACCAGGTCGCTGAGCTCGGGCAGGTCCAAGCGCTGTGACAACGCCCGCAAGCGCGCGCGGGTCAGCAGCACCTCGCCAACCGAGTCGATCAGGTCATCCAGCAGCGCCGTACGCACGCGGATGGTGCGCTCGGCGGTGGGGTCCCGGCTGTCGCCGCCGGCTTTATGGTGGTCGGCGGCGGCGTCGTGTTTGGCCGCAATGGTGACGACGCTGACGCTGGCGACGCCCTGGGCGGCCCTGGCCTTGTCGACCGCCTCGTCGATGGCGCTGCCGGCGG
>CAJBHN010001228.1 GCA_903952805.1 uncultured Myxococcales bacterium
CTGCCGCCGCTTCTCTAGGTGGATTTCGCAGATCTCCCGACATTCCTGTGCCGAGGGAAAGTCGACAAAGAAGACCTCGTCAAACCTGCCTTTTCTTTGGAATTCAGGAGGTATCTTTTTGACGGCATTTGCTGTTGCAACCACGTAGACAGTGCTTGTTTTTTCTTGAAGCCATGTGAGAAAGAATCCAAACATGCGCGCCGCAACGCCGCCTCCGTCATCGCCGACTGCTCCGGCAAAGGCCTTTTCGACCTCATCAATCCACAAGACGCAAGGACTGACAGATTCAGTGACGCGTATGGCTCGACGTAGGTTCTCTTCGCTCTCGCCGACGTACTTGCCGAGCAGACGGCCAACATCCAAGCGCAGCAGCGGCAGGCCAAAGAGGTGCGCGGTCGCTTTGGCAATCATGCTCTTGCCGCACCCGGGCATGCCGACGACAAGGATCCCCTTGGGGATGTCGACGCCAGCCGCGAGGGCGGCTGGCAGACGTTTGAAGACCGCCCCCTTCCCTTTGAGATAGTCACGCAACGCGTCGAGACCGCCAACGCTGGCGAAGCCGAAGTTCGCATCGATGAGATCAAGCAGGCCCGACTTGCGGATGGCTTGGCGCTTCTCTTCAACGACGATCGCTTTGCACCGGTCGTCCAACACGCCACCGTCTTCATAAGCCAGTGCGAGGATCTGTCCGACCTCGAACCGCGTTAGCCCACGCAGCATCAGCACCAGCTCGGCGGTCAATGTCGGTGTCACGGAGCAGCCGTGCGCACTGGCGAACTCGTGGATGGCGTCACTGACCTCGCTGTCGTCGAGTCCGGGCAGCGGAAGGATCGTGATCAGCTTCTCAAGTTCAGCTGGTATGCGCAGCGTACTGGCGATGACGACGATGGTGACGTTGAACGTTGCCCGCTGGACCGCGCGTACCGCGAGGGTGCGCAGCAACGCGACCACGCGGGGTTCCGCGATGAAGGCGTCAAGGTCACGGACCACGATCAGAGTGCGCTTCTGCCAATCCTCGAGATCGAAGCGGCCAAGGAATTCGGCAAGAGGCACATCGTCAAGCGACGTGCCAACCGATGGATGCACGCGACCACCGGCGCAGTCCCAGCACTCGAGAGAAAAGGACCCAGCGGCGACGACAGCCGCAACAACAACATCAGCTTCAACCGGGTCTGCGGTCTCTAGCCAGATGATCGGACGCAGAGCGTCAATACGTGCTTCGAGCAAAGCGACGGCGCGCTGGCTGGTCATCCGGGCACTTCGATGTAGTATACTGCGTCATCACAACCGGGGCGCTTTGAGCGGTATTCGAATTTTTCAAGGATCGGAAACTTTCCGTTCACTGCAATCTGTTCGAGCCCCGGCTGCCCGGGTGTTCGAACTTGGGCATCCTTCCCAATACCAAGGATCAACGCCCTCTTGGATCCAACAGCCTCGTAGTCGGCATAGCCGCGCTTCTCAATCGTGACCGCCTCAAGGGGTATGACCTCTTTATTCGATAAGAAAATACCGGGCCGTACGCTGATTTCTAACTGCACGGGGAGCTGCTCGACATCAAACCGAATTCGGTATGGCCCGGACACTGGTCGCTTTTTCCCAACGATCAAAGATGCTTCGATGCCCCTGAATTCTTCGCGTTTCAGCAAAGCTGTCCGCAATGCCTCGTAGCCCGACTCAGGCGTCACGCCGGCTGACCCGGCTCCTTCCGCCACCAGGGCTCTCGTCGAAGCATTCGACGAGACTATTGCGTACACGTCGACACCAACATTGACAGTGAGAACTTCGTTGTCTTTATTGAAATGAAAAACGGATAATGATACCGGAAGAATACTCATTATCTTGGTATTCCGCCGGATCATTTCTGACACTTCACCATTTTCACTCATGAGCAAAGACAAGATCGCCACACTCGGTGGACCGGCAGTACATTCTTCTATGAATCGATCAAGGTCCAACCGAAAGACAGGAAGGAACAATCGAGCAATCTCGCCTACGATCTGGCGACCAATGGTGACCGATGTTACTGTCCGCAGCTCTTCACGGA
>CAJBHN010001229.1 GCA_903952805.1 uncultured Myxococcales bacterium
ACGCATGCCTTTGCCGTCAGCGGTGAGGAAGGGCTGGGAGGAGCCGATCCCGGTCGACAGCCACAGCCAGCTGGTCGGCATGTACGTCATCGAAATATCGCTGGACGTGCCCTGGCGTGGAACCAGACCAGAGACGGCGTCGGCGGCCTTCAGGTCGTCGTCGGGACCGGTGCGAATCGAGAAGCTTTGCGTGTAGCCAAGGTTGGCCGAGAAACCGAGGTTGCCGTCCAGCAGGTAGAACCACCACATGCCAACGCTGGCCCCCCAGCGGGCCACCGCGGGCAGGCCGCCGTCAGAGCAGGCGTAGTTGGCGAGTTCTTGGCCATTTCGCACGTTACAAGACACGACGGCGATGGGCCCCTGGTGCCGGTCGTTCAAGGGTTTGACATCGCTGTTGGCGAAGCTGTTGGCCAGGCTTGGCACGAGGATGTTGTAGCCGCCGTTGACGCCGCCGAAGAAGGTGAAGCCGTAGTCACTCAATCCAGCCCAGTTGGCGCGGGCGCCACCGGTGATGGTGCCCAGGCTGCCCGACTGACGCGAGGCCAGCGAAATGGGAACCACGTAGCCAAGCGATGGCCAAAACGACAGCTTCTGGTCTGGAAAGCGCAGCAGTGACATCTGGCGTACGCCAATGCTGGTGTCGGAGAGCTCGACCTGGTTGGCGTAGGTGGTGTTGTCGGATTGGGTCCACTCCATGCCGAGAGACTGGTTCACGAGAATTTGCCAGCCCTTGTACATGATCATCGGGGTGACCGACAGGTTCGTCGAGACAGTCGGGTTGTTTGGCGTGCCGACGAAAGTCCCGGTGCCCACCGACTGGGTCAAACCAATCCAGGCATGGACCGGCATGGGCACCGGCCCATCAACTCCGCCTGCGGCCGCTTGCTGGAGCTGGACCTGGCTCAAGGCCGGACCCGCGATCAGCAGGGAAACCAGGGCTGCCGCAATTGCTCCAAGAGAACCTGTCTGTCGCATCGTCGCTCCACGCCGCTGCAGTGCGGCCTGCCGTCTTCGGCGCCAGCCGAAGAAGCGTCCAAACTTGGTCCGTTCGCCGGACGCACGCTTTCGATCACCAGGGCGCGATCGCAGGCATTCGTGAGCAAGGACCGTGCGCGGCTCGTAGCGGGTGGTCTGGGGAATGCCAAGCGCATTCACAGGCATGTACGCCGTCATCCCACCTTTTCCACCCAACCCGGCGCGGAGATCCGTCCGCAGGAGCGCCTACGCCAAACGTATCGGCACAGTGGTACACCCTTGGTCCTCTTTGCCGACGCGCAGCGTCTGGAGTTGCCAATGCCCAGCATCAACATCCGCCCGACCGTCACGCCTCCCGTCACCGCTGGCGCCACGCCAACCACCGCATCGACGACCGGGACCGCGACGACTGCTGCCACCACTGCGCCGGCCACGACGCCGGCCACAACGACTGTGGTCGGCAATCCCAACGCGTCGGGCGCTCAGGGCCTCGTGCCCTCGGTCAAGCTGGATGGTGGCTATGCGGGCGCGGGCTCCTACGACTACGACTCCTACGCCGTCGCCGGCCAAAACGCCGGCAACAACCTCTACAACAACGCGGGCAACACCGCCGGCGCCCAGGCTGCCAGCGGCAAGCAGGGCTATGAGCGCGGGGCCATCACGGTGTCGTCGGCGCCCATCGACGCCAAGACCTTCGCCATCGACGTCAAGACCATGCATGCGGCGCCCTACAGCGGCACCCTCAAGGGCAACGACGATAAGATGACGCTGTTCGTCGAGACGAAGATCCAGGGCAAAGACAAGAACGGTCAGCCCTCCGAAATCATCGCCCGGCTGGCGACCCCGCTGAAGGGTCCCGCCAACAACGTCGACGCCTACAACGGCCAGCACCGGCTCGTGATCAACTACGAGGAGCTCAACGCCGCCCTGAAGGCCCATCACCCCGACCTCTCGCTGTTTGATGCCAAGGGCAACTTCGCCGCCGGCGCCACCATCGCCGTTCGGGCCAAATGGGACGGCGGCCACAACTGGGGCGGCTACGGTCGTCTGGGCGTCACCGAGATTCCCGCTCCCGCCAAGAAGAACAGCGCCGCCGCCGTGCAGGCCGGCAACATCGCCGCGTCGTCGGTGAAGATCAGCGCCGCCGAGATGCCGGTCGATCTCGAGCACATCATGCCCGCCAGCGTGCAGACCAAGTTCGCCACGGTCTTCAACCAGGCCAAACCCGTGAAGGTATCGACCCGCCTCGAGCGCGAGCTCAAGGGCAAGGTCATGGACCCCGTGCAGCATGAAGCCGCCATCGTCCGCATGCAGCTCATCTCCGCCGGTTACGCCCCCCTCGTCGCCGAGCTCAAGCAATCCCTCGCCGCCGAGCTGATGGCGTCGGCCAAGATGAAGCCAGCCGAGGCCCGTGCCTTCGCCGACAAGATCCACATCGCCCCCCACGCCGAGTGGGCACAGAAGGACGCCGCCGGCGCCTACGTCGATGCCCCCCGCTTCGCCGAATACAAGAAGGACGCGCAGAAGCTGGTCGACGCTGGTCTGGCCAAGACCCCCGCCGAAGCCCAGGACATGCTGGCCTTCATGGAAAAAGCCAAGGTCGTGTTCCACGACCCCCTCCCCCTCGAGGACGTCTACAAGGGCACCAAGAGCGAGATGCAGCAGTCGGTCATTCGCCGCGTGCGCAGCAACGCCATCGCCGAGGGCGTCTACAACGTGAAGCCCGGCCCCGGAAAACTGCAGGGCGACGTCGACCCGAGCACCGCCGGCAAGCCCTGCGGTCTCATCCGCGCCCGCATCGAGGCGTCCGTCGAACTGAAGGACAAGAAGGTCAGCCGCGACGACATCGCCAAGTACGAGCAGGGTGATGGCTCGCCATTCAATGTCATCGGGCAGCTGTTGGAAGAAGCCGGCGTCTACGTGGCAGGCAACTACACCCGCTACCAGGAAGCGCAGAACGACAAGACGCCCGTCTCGTTCACGATGATGCAGGAGCGCCACCGCTTCGACATTGAAATCAACGGGATGAAGCTCGACACGTCGATCGACTTCGTCAAGGTCGACGACAATGGTCAGGTGGCCACGCGTCAGATTGTTGAGATGGAGCTGGAGCACAAGTTCATCGAGCAGAAGCCTGCCGGTGGTGCAACGACGACGACGCAGACCACGGGTGCGCCCGCGACGCCTGCCGCTCCCGCGTCGACGTCCGGCCCCGCCCTGCAGAACAACTTCAAGGACCTGGCGGCCCAGCAGAAGTCGGCGTCGGAGCTGACGGATGTGTCGCTGAACGTGCCACCCCGCTTCCACCGCATCGACGACCTCGACGACAAGGAGCTGTGGCAGACCAAGGAGCAGGTGGCCGCCAACGCCGTCACCAACGCCCTCGTCAACCTCATCTACCCCAAGGGTGTTGAGTCCTGCGAGCAGAAGGGCGTCGAGCTGGCCCGAGCCCTCGGCAAGCTGAACTGAACGACTCACTGCCTGGTGGAGTCAACGAGCGGCCTGCGGGCCGCTCGTTTCGTTGACACCCACGCTCAGCGGATGGTGCCTTCGGCGATGACAACGGCGTCGACGGCTCCGGCGTCTTCGTGACGGGCTTCGGCGTAATGGTAGCGAACGCGCCAGCGGGTTCTGTTTGCTGGCAGAGACACCACGCACGGCACGCTCGGGACCAGCGAGGTGTCCTCGACGACGTGTTTGGCAACGCCGACGCCGCCAAAGACGCGTCCGATGCGGGCGACGTCGACAAAGTCGTTGTCGTTGGCGGCGACTTCCACGGTGAGGTGGCGAAAGAGGTCGCCGGTGGGAAAGTGATGGCCCACGTCGACGCTGCGCAGCTCGGGGACCTGCGCTTTCGTGACGGTGACCTGCAGGCTGCGGCGCAGCAGGTCGTGGTCCCAGGCGCCGCGGAACAGGTGACGACCGCCGGGCATGTGGCAGCTCTGGCAGGTGCCCTGCCCACCGCCGTCGTGGAAGGCCCGCCACTCGGACCAGATTCCCTGCATGAGCACGTCGCTGTTGCTGAAGCCGAACTGGTGGCACGAGGCGCAGAAGGCCGGGTCCTGCAGCGCTTTGTCGACGGTGATGGGGTGCATGGGGGTGGCCGCGTCTGGCGTCACGGGCCGCGTCGTCAAGACCCGGCCGTCGCGCACGTGGCAGACGGCGCAGGTGATCCCCTCATGCAACAGGCCGGTGGTTGACGGCGAGGTGAAGCGACGCCCGCGCAGGGGGCCGACCTCGCGTTGCTGCTCCAGCAGCGGTGCATGGTAGTGGACGCAGCGGGGCAGCAGCTCGCGGCCGAGGCCGTCGAGGAAGACGACGTTGTCCCACGCCACGCGGTGCCGGGTGGTCTGCCAGTCGTCATAGACGGCCTGGTGGCAGGCAGCGCAGGCCCGCGCCGACAGGGAGCCCTGATTGGGGGCCCGGACCACCAGGGGCCGGTCGCCGGCAGAGAAGCCCAGGCGCCGGGAGACGTCGGCCACGTCGGCGAGGTCGCTGACGCTGGTCTCGGCGGCGAGACCGGCCACGCACGCCGAGGTCACCGCGGCGATCACAAAACGAACACCACCTGGACCCGTCGGATCGACTGTCGACTTTCGCCGCCTCCCTGTCGAGAGAGCCCGGTCGAGGGCGCCGTGATACAAGGGCGGCCTCCAGGAGCGGCCATGGCACACGACGGACTCATTCTCGCCATCGATCAGGGTACCACCGGCACGACGGCGCTGGTCATCGACACGCAGCTCGCCATCCGCGGCAAGGCCAGCCGCGAGTTTCGCCAGGTGTTCCCCAAGCCAGGCCAGGTCGAGCACGAGGCGACCGCCATCTGGGAGAGCGTCGAGGCCAGCGTCACCGCCGCCCTCAAGGATGCCGGCGTCGACAGCAGCAGCCTCGCGGGCATCGGCATCACCAACCAGAGAGAGACCACGTGCCTGTTTGATGACCGGGGCCAGGCCCTGCACAATTTCATCGTGTGGCAGGACCGGCGCACCGCCGACCACTGCGCCGCCCTCAAGGCCGCCGGCCACGAGGCCATGGTCCGCACCAAGACCGGCCTGGTCCTCGACCCGTATTTCTCGGGCACCAAGATGGCCTGGCTCCTCGAGCATGTGCCCGGCGCCCGCGCCCGCGCCGAGGCCGGCGAGATCCACCTTGGCACCATCGACAGCTGGCTCGTCCATCGGCTGACGGCGGGGGCGGCCTTCGTCACCGACGCCACCAATGCGTCGCGCACGATGCTGATGGACCTGCGCACCTGCGCCTGGGACGACGGCCTGCTGTCGATGTTGGGGGTGCCGAAGGCGGCGCTGCCGTCGATCCGCTCGTCGAGCGAGGTCTATGGCACGACGAAGGGCCTGGGCTTTCTCGCCGACGGCATCCCCGTCTGCGGCATCGCCGGCGATCAAC
>CAJBHN010001230.1 GCA_903952805.1 uncultured Myxococcales bacterium
GACGGCATACCGAACCAGAGTCCGAACGGCGTCGTTGCGGCGCACATTGCCCAGCAGCATCTTGAGGTCTTCATAGACCGTGGGGTCATTCAACAACTGACCCACCGTGCCTTTGCCTCGCCTGACGTCGGCGACGATCTGCTTGACATCCCCGGTGATTTCCTTGACGTCGCCGGCGGCGTCTTTGATCGAGGCCATCATCTCACCCTTGTCCTCCTCATAAATGAGGTTGTGCACAAGGCCAGGCTTGGTGCGGACGTCGCTGACGACCTGGGTGGCCTCGGCGATGAGTTTGCGGGCATCGGCGATGGTGGCGTCGCCGTCGGGTCCGTAGAGGATTTCGTGGACGAGCGATTTGTTGGACTTGACGTCGTCAAGAATCCCGTCGATCTTTGAAAGGCTGACCTTGACTGTCTTCGTCGAGGCCGTGACGTCCCCGATGATGTCTTTGTATTGCTCGCCTGACTTGCTGTCGAAGACCAACTGGTGGATGAGGCCGTCGCCGTGTTTGATCTCGTCGGCGATGTCCTGGATCGACTGCATTGCTGCCACGACGGTTGCTTCGCCGCCGGCCTTGCGAAAGCCGTCGAGCAATGTGCGGATGCTCTCGGTGGAGGCATTGACGTTGTCGATAATCTCGCCGGTCGATGCAAGGGCCGCAGCGATGTCAACGCCTTCATCTGACGGGAGCATGTCCCCGTCTGTCAGCGGGGGCTTGGAGAGGGAGCCAATCGAAATATCGATGAATTTGTCGCCGAAGAGGCCCTCTTGTTGGACAGCGGCGACGGAGTCGGTCCGAATGCGTTCAAGGATGTTTTCTGAGACTCGCATGTCAACGGTGATCTTGCGCGAAGTGCCGTCGCCGATCTGGAGCAGCGCACCAGGGTTGCCTTCCTTCAGGACCTTGATGTGAATCGAATCAATCTTCGAAAAGTATGTCTGGCCGACGGACACCCCGTCGGCGCCTCGCAGCCGCAACAGGACCCGTTCCCGCGCGCTGGCACCGTGAAAGTCGACACCGACGACCTCAACCGCCGCCTCAAGCTTTTCATCCGGATCACTGGCAATGAGGGCGATGTTGATTGGGTCGGAAAACGTCGTCTGCAACAGCGTGAGTGGGTGGCTGATCAGCGCTTGACCTGCAGGGGTCGGAACCCCGCCAAGATCGATGGGCTTGGCGACCGCCGCGTCGGCGTTGGGGTCCAGCTCGGGGAGCAAGATCTTGCTGACAATGCCAACGCTGATGCCGGCGAGGCGAATCTGGCCGCCGACTTTGAGGCCTGCGACATTGGCAAAGCGGGCCTTGAGGTGCACCGACTTCTCCCAAAGCTTTCGCTCCTGGCCGATGACGAACAAGGAAATGAACGTCGCGGCGATGCCGAGCGCGACGAACACCCCGACTTTGACATCTGAACTGCGCTGCTTTGACATGCTCCGCTGAGCGTAGCCCATGGTTCAAGGGGATGCGAGTGGGCTGCTCGACGAGGACGACGTCTGCTGACGAACTGCTTCAAAGACGACGACGGCGGCCACCTGGGCCAAGTTCAACGACCGAATGCCAGGCAGTTGGGGCAGCGTGAGAATCCGCTCAGGGTGTTGATGTCTCAAGGCATCATCGACGCTGCCTTTTTCGGGGCCGAAGACGACGACCTCACCCTCTGTCAGCGCCACGTCCCAGGGAGCATGCTGCCCGCCAACCTCGACAATCCACGGGGGTCGACCCAGCAATGCCAGGCACGCAGCCAGTGAATCGTGAAAATGCACCCGCGCGCGGGGCCAATAGTCAAGTCCGGGGCGCCACATCTCCCGATCTGCTGGATCGAGCTCAGAGCCACACACATGGAGGGCGGCCCCAACGGCGGCGCACAGCCTCACGCAGGCGCCGACGTTGCCGGCGATCGCTGGTCGGTCAAGCACCACGTGGAGGCGAGGCGATGTGACGACGTCTACGATTGAGCTAGGGTCCTGCGCGTGCGTCACCTCATTGCCTCCTCGCGGGTCGCCGCCGTCGTGTCGATCGCCATCATCGTGCTGCATGGCTGCACCTGCGGCAAGGACGACAGTGCAGCGATGCCAGTGCGACACCTCGACGAACTTGTCCGCCGCCGCGTGCCCGACAGCGAGATGATTCTCGCCATTCCGAAGGGATGGCTGATCGAGATGCCTGATCCCGGTCCCATGCCGCCGCCGCCGCCGCCAGGGTCGTCCATTGTGTTGCTCAGCCGCACGCTGGTGTCGGCGCGGCCCGGAACGCCAGCCCCGGGCATGTTGGTCACGCCCATGCTCCTCGTCATGGAGGACCCATGGCTACCGGTCGGCACCACTGGCGTTGATTACCTCGTGGCCCAGCGGGCGACCAACCAAGCAGCTGTCGGGACGAACATCCGCCATGTCGACGCCGAGCCCTCTCGACGCCAGGGCCGACCTTCCTACCATGTGCGCGACGAATGGCATGTGAGCGGGCCCGACGGGGCTGACCGGGTGATTTCCCAGGAAGCGCTGCTCATGCTTGATGACGCCATCGCCCCCGACGGGAGCACTGGTGTTCACGGCTACACCGTCGTCATCACGTTGGAGAAGGCCGAGTTTGAACGCATGCAGCCCCTGGTGCGGGACATCCTGGCCTCTGTCGTCTTCGAAGCAAAAGGCGGTTTGGTGGACGCCGGCGTTGCAGGACCGTGAC
>CAJBHN010001231.1 GCA_903952805.1 uncultured Myxococcales bacterium
CGGTCCGCAGGGGGCACCACGGTGTCCACCGCCATCAAACCAAGCTTCGCGAACGGCGGGTTCTGGATATTGGCGAGGAGGGCCCCGAGGTCGAGGTGGGGGTTCTGTTGCCACAGGTGCAGCAGCACGCTCGACACCAGCACGTGCTCGGGGCTCTGCACGGGGTCGCCCTCGATGCCCGCCAGACCAAGCAGGCTCGACGTCAACGCCACCGCCCGGGCCCGGCGGGCTTCGTCGGCGTCGATGCTGTCGTCGTCGCCGGGGGCGTCAAAGCCCTGCAGGATCGACAAGCCGCGGCCGGCCTTGCTGCCCGGGGTGTAGATGGCGCGCTCGACGGCGCCCTCGAAGGCCCCGATGCGAGCGGGGTCCTGGCGCCACTCGGCGAGGCCGGCGCGCATGCGGCTGGCGACGGCGTCGGCGGTGTCGTCCTGCGGGACCCAGGGGGCGATGGCTGCGGGGTCGAGGCCGGGAAACGTCAGCAACAAATTGCCGAGGTCACCCTTGGGATCGATGACGATGGCGGGGATGCCGTCGATGGCGGCTTCTTCGAGGAGTACCGCGCCGAGGCCGGTCTTGCCGCTGCCCGTCATGCCGACGATGACGGCGTGGGTGCTGAGGTGCTTGCTCTCGACCAGGGTCGGGCGCGACGCCGGCGCCGTGCCGTCGTTGTCGACGTGGCCGCCGAGGTACAGAAGTCCCAGTTGTTCAAAGTCGAGGCTCATGGGCGGGATGTGGGGGATGGCCCCGTCGTCGTCAATGTCTGCGTGGAACGCGACGCGTGTTCGAGTATGCGGAGCGGCGCCAGACCGGCGGCGAGCAAGCGCGCATGGACAAGACGGCCCGCGCGGCGCCCTGCCCTGCGACGCCACGTCGCATCGACGGTGGCGAGACCACGGCTATTGTGTCGGTCGCCCCCCGGAGGTTTCCATGCGCCGTTTCGTTGCCGTGATCGTTTCGTCTGTCGCGCTGCCCATGCTGCTGACCGCCTGTCCCGCCGACGGGACGGGTGAGGGCGAAGGCGAAGGAGACGGCGAAGGTGACGCCGTCACGCTGCCGTTTGCCGCTCTGGTCAATGGTGCCCCCTTCAGCTGCCAGGGCGACCCGGCGTTTGTGCTCGGCAGTGGCGATGTGGCCACGACGTTCCTGGACGCCCGCTTCTACGTCCACGACATCGAACTCCTCGCCGGCAGCGAGCGACGTCCGGTGACCCTCGACGCCAACACCTTTCAGCGCGACGGCGTGGCCCTGCTCGACTTCGAAAACGGCGACAGCGCCAGCTGCGACACCGGCAGCCCCGAGACCCACACCGCCGTCACCGGCCGCGTGTCGTCGGTGGCGGGCGTCACGGGCGTCTCGTTCGTCGTCGGCGTTCCCGAGGACCTGAACCACCTCGACGTCGCCGCCGTCGAAGCACCCCTCAATGTCCAGTCGATGTATTGGAACTGGACCGGCGGCTACAAGTTCTTGAAGGTCGACGTGCAGACCGACGTCGGCGGCCGTTCGTCGTTCTTCCACGTGGGCTCCACCGCCTGCAGCGGCGACCCCGGCGCCATCACCTGCGCCAACCCCAACCGCATCGCCCTCGAGCTCGACATCGACCTCGCCAAGGGCGTCGACGTCGACCTCGCCCGGTTGTTTGACGGCATCGACCTCGACGCAGCCCCCGCCGCCGGCGACCCCGTCAAGGGCTGCATGAGCGGACCGGACGATCCCGAATGCACGACGCCGTTCACGACGGTGCTGGGTCTGGCCCACGGCGACGGCACCCCCGGCGTCCAGGGCCTCTTTTCCGCCGCCGAGTGACACGGCACACTCCCCTCATGCCATCCATGCTTCACCGACGACGCCCCCAGCCCTTCACCGCCATCCTGGCGGCCGTCGTCGTGGGTGGCGTCGTGGCTGTCGGTGGCGGCGCCTGCGTCCCCGACGAGGACGAAGTCCCCACCGTGCCGGCGGTTGACCTGCCCTTTGCCCTGCCCGCAGGGTTTCCGACGCCGCGTATTCCCGTCGACAACCCGATCACGGCGGCCAAGGTGGAGCTGGGGCGGCACCTGTTCTTCGACGTGCGCTTGTCGGGCAATGGCACGCAGAGCTGCGGCACCTGCCACGAACCCGCCCGGGCCTACACCGATGGCAAGGCGCTGCCGGTGGGTTCCACGGGAGACGGCCTGCCCCGCAACAGCCCCATGCTGGCCAATCTGGCCTGGTTGTCGACGTACACGTGGGCCAATCCCATCCTCGACACCTTGGAGAAGCAGGCCCTGGTGCCGATGTTCGCCGACCACCCCGTCGAGCTGGGGATGGCCGACCACATGCCCGAGATCATCGGCAGGCTGGAGGCCGACGCGGCCTACCCGGCCCTGTTCGAGGAAGCGTTCCCCGATGAAGACCCCGTCGTCACCGACAAGACCATCGTGTTTGCGCTGACGTCGTTTCAACGCTCGTTGGTGTCGGGCAATGCGCCCTACGACCGCTACTTCAACGGCGGCGAACCAAACGCCCTCACCGACGAGCAGAAGCTCGGTCTGCAGCTGTTTAATTCCGAGGTCACCGAGTGCTACCACTGCCACGGCGGCACCCTGTTCACGACGGCGTTTGTCGCCGCCAACAGCGCCACCACTGAGCGCTCGTTTGAGAACAACGGCCTGTACAACATCGACGGCAACGGCGGCTATCCCGCCCCCAACGTGGGTCTCATCGAGTTCACGGCCGAGCCTGGCGATATGGGCCGCTTCCGCGTGCCCACCCTGCGCAACCTGAAATGGTCGGCGCCCTATTTCCACGACGGCAGCGCCGGCACCCTCGATGAGGTCCTCGATCATTATCTGGCGGGAGGACGCACCGTCGTCGGCGCGAACGCTGGCGTTGGCGCCACCAACCCCCACAAGAGTTCGTTGGTGCGGCCCTTCACGTTGACCGAACGCGAACGCGGCGCCCTGCTGGCGTTCATTCGCGACGCCCTCTCCGACGAGGACTTCGTGACCAACCCCGCGTATCAGTCCCCGTTTCCGGCGCCGATCACAGCCCCTTGAGGCGGAGGGCGGCGTCGAGGACCGGGGCCAGCACATCGGCGACGCGGGCGGTCTTTGCGAGATCGGCGAAGGTCTCTTCGAAGGGGCGCCATTGGGGCACCAGCAGGTCCCGGCGGACCTCGAGGGCCATCAGCTGGCCCGGGTACGTCGTCGACCAGGTCCAGGCCAGGCTGCTTTCATGCACGTAGTAGGTGTCATTCGCCTTGGCGGTGAAGCCGGCGGCGCCAAAGGCCCGCAGCAGCTCGGCCTCCATACCGGGTGGTGACAACTCGGTGCCGGCACCATCGCGCGTCAGCAGGTCGATGTCGGCGCGCAGGGGCCAGGTGGTCATCCGCTCTGGTTCGCAGGCCCAGCGCAGATTCTTGACGATGTCGTCGTCGACGGCGGGGATGCCCAGCGTGCGGGGACCATAGGTGTGGGGCACCAGGGCCAGGCCCCCCGCCCCGCACACGGCGGCGAAGGCGGCGGCGGCGACGTCGACGTATTGCCCGTGGAGGTGCTGCAGCAGGGCGAGGTCGTCGGGGTCGCGCACATAGGGGGGGATGCCGGCGCTGAGGGCGAGTTTGGGCGTGACGGCGCCGTCGACGACGGCGGTGCCCTGGGTGGCGGGACGGTTGCAGTCGATGAAGGTGCGCGGGATCAACGAGCGCAGGATCAAGACCGAACGATCCGGCTGCGCCTCGACGAGACGCAGGGCGACAGCACGACCGCAGGCCCAGGCGCCGACGTCGGTGTTGATGTGAAAATACTCGTGGAGGTCGGCGGGCAGCGATCCCTTCATGCGGGCCAGCAGCCGGTCGAAATGCTGTCGCTCGTCGGCGCCATGGGGCACCTCGACCAGCAGACACGGGGTGCTGTCGGCAGCGGCGGCGGCGCCGCGGATGACGTCGACGTCGACCACGTCGGCGATGCTGTGGATGCGGTCGAAGATGCTGGTGCCCATGGCGTGGCTTGGCACCGGAAAACGCCGCCGTCGAGGGCGGCCGGCTCCGTCGATCAGGTGGGCAAGCTGGTGGCGGCCGCGGGGTCTCCGAGATGGAGGCCAAAGAGCTGGACCATCTCGTGCTTCCCCTTGAGGCCCTGGGTCCCGACGTCGACCCAGCCAAGCCCCTGCGCCGCCGGCGACAATGCGGCCAGCACGTCAGCCGAGATGAGGGGACTGGCGCCCAGCGCCCTGGTCATGCCCTCGATGCGGGCGGCGGTGTTGACGACGTCACCGATAAACGTGAACTCCATGCGGTCCGGCGAGCCGATGGTACCGGCAATGGCCTCGCCGACGTGGATGCCGATACCGATGGCGATGGGTTCAACAAGCGATTGATTGAGCTGCAGCACGGCGCTGTGCATATCGCGAGCGGCGAGGACGGCGGCGGTGGCGGCATCCTTCTCGTCGTCAAAGCCAAAGATGGCCATCAGGCCGTCGCCAATGAATTTGTCGACGAGGCCGCCGTGGGCGTGGACGACGGCGACCATCGCGGTGAAGTAGCGGTTGAGGTCGGCGACGATGGCTTCGGGAGACGAAGTCTCGGTGCGGGTCGTGAAGTTGCGCACATCAGAAAACAGCACGACCACGCGCCGACGACTGCCCTCCAACTGCAGGCCCCCCGCCGTCGACAACAGGCGATTGGCAACCGCGGGGCTGGCGAGCTTTCCCACCAACTGCTGAATGCGGCGCCGGTCGCGCAGACCGTCGATCATCTGGTTGGTGCGGTCGGCGATGACGGCGAATTCGTCGTGGCTGGCGACGGGGACGGAGACATCGAATCTGCCGGTGGCGACGGCATCGAGGGCCTCGCGCTGAATGCCGAGGAACAGGCGCAGGTTGCCGGCGAAGGTCAGGACCAGATTGCCAAGCAACGGCAGCAGCACCGCCAGGGTCACTGCACCTTCGAGCAGGAGTTCTCGCTGGGCCCGCAGCGTCACTTCGGCGGTCACGCGCGGCGAGTCTTCAAAGGCGGTGACCAAATCCCGCGCCCCCATCATCAGCAGGTCGACGGTGACGAGGAGAAAAAGGGCCAGGGCCACGACGGCGAACTTGCTGGACAGCGAGAAGAAGCGCCCCGAGCGGACGGAGTTGTCGGTGGCGCGACGCCGGGACTCCACGACGACCCGCTCCCGACGCAGGGCGCCGTCGAGGGCGGCGAAGAGGCCGAGGGTCAAGCAGCCCACCACCAACCGCAGGCCGCTGCCGATGGGGAAGCCAAAGATGACGAGGTCGATGACGGTGACGGCGAGGCCGGCGGCGATGAAAAGTCCCAGGTCCAGCAGCAGTTGACGCCCGGGCTGGTCCAACGCCGACGCACCGGTGACGAAACGCCCCTCCAGCGAGCTGCGCAGCAGGGCCAGCACACCAAAGACGACGCCGAAGACCACCACCACCGACCCCGCGCCGAGGCTGTGCAGATACGGGCAGACCTGGACGCCAAAGGCCCCCAGCGCCAGCGACGACAAAGCCGCAAACACGGCAAAGCGCCACGGACCGCTGGGCGCGGGCGCATCGTTCTCATCGACGGTGATGGGTGGGGCGGCAGTCATCGGATCCTTCGGGTGACGTCGTGACGCTACTGGATCGATCGCGGCGGCGCCCACGCTGCATCCCGACCGCATCGATCCGCGCTGGTGTCGACGTCGGTGCCGGCCAGTCCACTTGTCGAACAGCCCACACCCACGCCGTCGGTACGGCTCCGATGGCAGCAGCGCCGCCGCTCCCTCTGCCTGCTGCAGGCATGAATCCAGGGCTTGCCCCCAGCGTCAGGAAGTCATGAAGAACGCCCCGCTTGCCGCCCTGCTCGGCTCCCTCGCCATCGCCCTGCCCTGCGCCGCCCATGGCCCCCAAGCGGCCCCCGTCGTCGTCATCGATGCCGACTCGCTGGTGCGCACCGATGCCTCGTCGCGCCGTCAGCACGCCGACCATGCGCAGCACGACAGCATGCAGGAG
>CAJBHN010001232.1 GCA_903952805.1 uncultured Myxococcales bacterium
CCGGCGACGACGTCACTCGACGATCGGGTACAGGACACCTGTGCAACAGGAGGAGATTTACGAAGCAGCCAGGCAGCAAACAGCGTAAGAAAACTGTCCACCAAACCGGATCACCTTCAAAGCCACGGTTGGCCGGCCCGTAAGAGGCGATGGCGATACTCGTTACATCGGTAGTGGGAGCGAGTTGACGTCGGCCCCGACGAACGACGAGGATAACGCAGGGGCGACCATATTTCGTGATGGCGCTTGGTCTTCAGGGGGAGAACATGAACGAGAACGAGAACGAGAACGAGAACGAGAGCGCTCTCCCACGATGGTATGCGAGGACGCAACTCGGCTTCGTCTTTCTGGAAGCGATGCCGTCTACAGCGAAGCGATGGGTCACTTCAGGCACCCCGATTGTCGACGTCGTCGTCGGCACCGCCGGTACAGTGCAGGCGTGGATCGATGCACGGACCGCAGAGTCACCCCTGCTCGCCATTGTCATTGGGCAAGGACCGGTCCACGGCGCGGCCGTCGTGCGCGTCGACAACGGGTCTGCGGCGCTCCGCGCCTGCGCAGTCCTCGCCGCGCTCACCCGCGGGAACGACCGAAAGAGGGGCACGGGCGGTCCGCTCGACGCCGACGATCTCGCCGCCCACGATCTCGCCGCCATACTCGGGCCTCGCGGCGCTGAGGACCTGGAAGCCATCATCATCAGAGGGCATGGAAGAACCTTCGTCGAAGCCGCCCAAGCGGTCGCTCAACGCTTGCACGGTCGCCGTGTCACAAATGCGGTCGTGCTGCTGACGTTCTCCTCGAACCAGGACACCCTCAGCGACGCCAATACAGGAATGCAGCTGCTGTTCGACAAGGATGACGATCACTTTGATTCGGTGCTCGGCATACGGTCCGCCGCCGTCGCACTTCGACGCCCGCGTATCGATGTGTTCGCTGTGGTCGCCTGACCTGGCCGCGCGGCAGTCGTGACGTCTGCGGGCTCCTTGGGTCCGCGAACATCAGGTCCTCAGGTGCAGCCGTTGGGTGCTTGACCCATCAAATCCGCCAGGTGACCGGCAGGCGCCAGGCGAAGTCATCACCACCGGTAATGTCGATGCTGTGTACGCGCGGGAGCGCGACCCTCGCGGAGCGACCAAGGTGATCGACGAGCGACACGTGGTGCCGCTCGAGGGCGACGACCCGACCGCGCAAGAGCATCCCCGCCGGCTCGGTCGCCGACGTCGAGCGCATCTCGGGCGGGCGGTCCACCCACAGGCTGACCTCGTCCCCAGCGATACGAGCTTCGTCAAGCGCGCTCGCGAGCGTGACGTCGCCGGAGACGAGGGCATCGATGTGAAGAGGGACAAGCTCCGCGGCGCTCCACGCCGCCATCCACACTTCGCAGTGCAGCAGCGCGTACCGGTACAGTGCAACCACCGTCTGCAGGTCATCGGATTTGCTCGCGCCGCCAAGCGTCGCCTTGATGACGGCCTCCCAGACGATCGGCAGCTGCCGTCCGTCGACGGTGTGGGTCTTCTTCGCCGGGCGCAGGTCGACCACCTTCTGGAAGCGGTGGAAGTCGACGCCGAGGACGCCAAGGGTCTGGTGCGGGCGGACGCCCGCAACGACGTCGAACGAAGCGACCCACCGGGCAAACTCGGCCAACGTCGGCCCGCTGAAGGCGACGCGCCGGTCGCGGGCGAAGTCGAAGCCGACGATGGACGTGGGCGCCTCCGGGCTCGGCGTGGCGACGAAAACGGCGCGCCGTAAGGACGCAGCGGCTTCCTTACGTTGGCGCCACTGCTGCTCGAAGTTCGTACGCCAGACCTCGTGCTCGGCTGCGCGACGCTCGGCGTCGATGGCGCTTTGGGCGCGGCCGCGGATCGCTTCGCGCAGACTGCGCAGATCGGCGTCATCGGCGAGACGCAGTACCTCGCCGTCGACGACCAGGTCCGTCCGCTTCGCGAATAGCTTCAGGTCGACTGCTGTGAAGCGACGGGGATCGCCGCCGTAGGCCTCGAAGCGCTCGGCGACGGCCGACAGCGTCATGGGTACCTGCTCAGCATCGAGGACCGCGGCGACAAAACGCGCCTTCGTTTCGGTGGTCGAGATCCGCCCCCGATACGCCGCGTCGACCTCCTCGCGCGTCAACGCGCCGTCAGGCACGGGTGGCGGCACCTGAGGCGCGGCTGAAACATTCCGCGGCCCGCGCAAGCCGAGCGTGAACGTCATCAAATCGAGGTCGTCGCTCTTGAGATCGACGGTGATGCGGTTGGCGTGGTCGCGAAGGATTGGCGCCTGGGTCGAGGCGAGGGAACGCTTCAGCCGCTTGGCAAGGTCGCCTTTCGCGTCGTCGATGCCAGCCTCCCGCAGACGCTGGAGGACCTCTTCGTCTGACATCGGAGCGCCGTTTTCGAGGATCGCGACGACGAACAGATCGGAGAGTCGCACCGGTCCGAAGGCAGACTTGCCGACGGCGACTGCGGCGACGTCGGGTACGTCGATGCCGAGGAAAACGCACCACTCGTTCCGCTCGCGCGGCGAGACCGCCACGCGAGTCGCGGGGGCGGACAAAGACAACAGGGTCGGCGCTTTCGCCGCAGGACGGCTGTCGAACTTCTTGCGGACGGCTTCGAGGTCGAAGCGCTCGGGATCCCAGCGACCAAGCCTCACCCCCAGGGCATCAGGCTCGTCCGGGTCGTGGCGTGGGTCCTTGCCGGTCTTCACGAAGGCGACGCAGCGCTCGTAGCCGCTCATGCCGCCGCATTCCTCTGGCGGAAATGCGCGCGCGCCGCCGAGCAGCTTGCGCTTGTGCCGCTCCTCGTGGTCGACGAGACCCAGCAGCTTGACGTCGTGCCGCCAGCCGTCGCCGAAGTCGTACTCGTATTCGATCTTCTTGCGGCCGGCAGCAAACCACTCGGTTAAACGAACCTGTCGTGCATCGGGAACCTCGACGTCGTCCCAGCGCTCGAGGGCGGGAATGCCGGCCACCTCGTCGCGGCTCCCCTCTTCGCGGAAGGCAAAGAGATGGCAGTCGAGCCAGCCACAGGCGCGTTGGATGGCGTCGTGCAGGTCGCGGAACGTCGCATTCGTCGACAACAGGAAGCGTCGCCACACGCGCGGTTTGGCGCCGCGCAGCGTGACCTCGAAGTCGAAGCTTTGTGCCATGGCCTGAAACGACACCTCAAAACCGGCCAAACAACGACACCTCAAAACCGGCCGTAGCGAAGGGATCGAGAGCGACGTCTATGGCCGTTCCTGGTCGGATCTCATAGTGGCCATGGTCCGCTAGCTCCGAGTCCCACCGGTGAATCGTATTCGGCGGTAGCCGTGGCGCCGCCGCGACCCGCCGAACCTGGCCCCGCTCGACCACTCGAAACGCCTGATACGGCCCGGGCTGCCAGCGCCCATCGGCCGGCGAACAGCGCAGGTGTCCCAGGCGCCCGGCGAGCCGCACCTCGAAGCCGGCGACGTCGATGCGTCGGCGGTTGCCGATCTCAGCCGCCCGTCATGCCATTTGCAGAGCCTCATTGTCGAAGGGCCAAGGGCAGCGACTACGACGGGTCACACGCCAGGTCGTCGTCAATGGCAAATCCCGCGCCCTCAGGGTTCGGCGTGGCCCCCGGCCATGGCTGCTTTCACGGCCTGCTCAAGGGCGGCGACTTCGTCATCGGTGAGCTCCTCGAACTGCGTTCGTTTTGTCATCGAGAGCGTCCCCCCATTTTGAATGAGGAGTCGAACGAAGAGCGACAGCCGACGGTCGGGCATGTCCACCAGCTCGCGAACCGCAGCGGCGGCTCGATCGTGCAGCGCGACGAAGCCAAGTTCTTCCCGGAGGTCGACCTTCACAGTGTCCATGACGCGGTCATAGAGGTACTCGGCAAACCGCGTGGCGTCGAAGTAGCGGTAGAGGTGCCCGGTGTCGTTCTTGACCGAGATCGAGACATCAGGGTTGAACTGCCAATCGATGCATTCGAACAGCGGCCGCGAAAACGACTCAAGGACGGCATCGTACGTCGCTCGATCCCGCAGGATTGCCGCCGAGACGGGGAAGACGATGTTCGCGGGACTGAAGCCTCGCTGTGCAAGCACATGATGCATCAGGAATCGGTGGACGCGTCCGTTGCCGTCCTCGAAGGGATGAATGAAGACAAACGAAAAGGCCGACACCGCAGCAGCAATGACGGGGTCGACGGTTCCCTCGAGCAATCGCTTCGTCAGCGCCATCCACCCTGTCATCAGCGACTCGACGTCAGCCGGCCGTGGACAGATGAAATGCACTTTCTCACGATGGTCACCGAGGCTCTCCCCGATGAAGTTCTGGAAGTCTCGCCAGTCCTTTGCCGCATAGCGGGGGTCGACGATCTCGCCTTGCAGTCTGACCAACGACGCTTTGTCGCCACTGTCTGAGGTTGATCCGGTTTGGTAGACACCCGAACACAGCCGACGGGGCTGTAGGAGACAGGGATGTCCAAGAGCAACAAAAGAGTCCGAAGGTCGTTCACGGCCGAGTACAAAGCGCAGGCC
>CAJBHN010001233.1 GCA_903952805.1 uncultured Myxococcales bacterium
ATCGCCGATGCGCACATGGACAGCATCCCGCTGGTCTGCATCACCGGCCAGGTCTACCAGCAGTTCATCGGTCGCGCTGCCTTCCAGGAAACCGACTTCTACGGCATGACCCTGCCGATCGTGAAACACTCCTTCCTCGTCCTCGATTACAACGAGCTGCCGAGCATCATGTACAAGGCCTTCAAGATCGCCACCACCGGCCGTCCGGGCCCCGTGGTGATCGACATCCCGAAGGACATCCAGCAGCACGAGTGGGTCCCGGTCTTCCCGAAGAATCCCGACGACGTTTCCATCCCCGGTCTGCCGACGCCTCCGAAGTGCGCCGACAGCGAACTCGAGCAGGTCCTGCGCCTCATCGAGAAGTCCAAGCAGCCTGCGCTCTACATCGGCGGCGGTATCCTTTCCGGCGACGCCCACAAGGAGCTCCGCGCCTTCGCTGAAGCCACCGGTATCCCCGTCGCGTCCACGCTGATGGGCCTCGGCGCCTTCCCCTGCGACCATCCGCAGTCCCTTTACTGGTACGGCATGCACGGCACCGTCGCCGGCAACTGGGCCGTCTGCAAGAGCGACCTCCTCATCACCATGGGCGCGCGTTTCGACGACCGTATCACCGGTGCCATCGAGAAGTTCGCCCCCGACGCCACGATTGTCCACATCGACATCGACCGTTCGGAACACCAGAAGAACAAGTTCGCGGACTACCCGATCCACTCCGACATCAAGCACGCGCTCGGCCGCATGGTCGCGCTCGCCAAGAAGGGCTTCAAGAAGCCTGACCTGAAGAAGTGGTACGAGACCATCAACGGCTGGAAGAAAGAGCACCCGTATCCGTTCAGCTACGAGCGCAAGACCAAGCACATCCTCCCGCAGGAAGCCATCGAAGTCCTCTTCGAAGAAACCAAGGGCAAGGCCATCATCTCCACCGGCGTCGGCCAGCACCAGATGTGGGCCCCGCAGTATTACCGCTTCAACGAACCGCGCCGCTTCATCAGCTCGCTGGGTGCCGGCACCATGGGTTTCGGCCTCCCGGCCGCCATCGGCGCCAAGGTCGCGAATCCGGACGTCCAAGTCATCGACATCGATGGCGACGGCTCGTTCCTGATGAACATCCAGGAACTCGCGTGCATGAAGATCGAGAAGATCAACGCCAAGATCCTCATCCTCAACAACCAGCACCTCGGCATGGTCGTGCAGTGGGAAGACCGCTTCTACTCCGGTACCCGCGGCCACACGATTCTCGGCGACGCCACCAATATCGGCTCTCCCGATAACCCGGCCGGCCTCTATCCTGATTTCGTCAAGATCGCCAACGGCTTCGGCATCAAGGCCCGCCAGGTCATGAAGCGCGAAGACCTCCGCGCCGCCATGCGCGAGATGCTTGATCACGACGGACCTTACCTCCTCGACGTCATCGTGCCGTACACCGAGCACGTGTTGCCCTTCATCCCGCAGAAGAAGTCGGCGATGGAAATTCTGACGAAATAAACGCGAGGCGTTTATTTCGAGAGCTAGGGCTAGAGCTAGGG
>CAJBHN010001234.1 GCA_903952805.1 uncultured Myxococcales bacterium
GATCTCTTTGCAGTGGGCGCACCAGCTGGTCGGCGCAGTCGATCAACGGGTACAGCTCGGCATGCGTCGGCACGCCCATCTTTTTGAGGACGGCGACCAGGACCTCAAGACGGCAGTTGCCTGCACCCGCTCCCATGCCGGCGACGCTGCCGTCGACGCGGTCGGCGCCGGCCTCAATGGCGATGAGGGTGTTGGCGACGCCGAGACCCAGGTTGTCGTGGTTGTGGAATCCCACCTGACACGACAGCGCATCCTTCAACGCCAGCACTTTCTCTCGGGCATCGCTCATCAAGAAGGCACCGGCGCTGTCGACGACGTAGACACAGTGGGCGCCGGCGGCCTCCATGATCTTCGCCTGCTTGACGAGATTTTCGGTGGTGGTTTTGTGGGCCATCATCAAGAACGTGGCGACGTCGAAGCCCATATGGCGGGCCGTCTCGATGTGCTCGTTGGCGATGTCGGCTTCGGTGCAATGCGTCGCAATCCGGATGGTGTCGACGCCGCAATCGCTGGCCATCTTGAGGTCGTCGATGGTGCCGATGCCAGGCAACAACAGCGCCGCCAACTTGCTGTGCACCAACACGGCCTTCACGGCGCGGAGGTATTCGACCTCGGTGTGTTTCGAGAACCCGTAGGTGAAGGAGTTGCCGTTCAGCCCATCGCCGTGGCTGACCTCGATGATGTCGATGCGCGCCTCATCAAGCTTGCGCGCGATGGCGACCATGTCGTCGACAGAATATTGGTGGGCCAGGGCGTGCATGCCGTCGCGCAGCGTGGCGTCGTTGATGATGAGGGGCGTGGTTCGCGTCGACATGGTCGCTGCCTAGCGCGTCCACTGCCGCGATGGCAGCGGGAGCTTCGTCTTGGCTGTCGCTGGAATCCGTCGACGCAGGCTTCGTCATGTGGGTTCGTTGTCTACATCCACCCCAATATCAAGCCGCCCCGGGCCGGAGCGCAGCGTCGACCGCGGCGAGGCCTTGGGTGACCTCCTCGTCCTCCAACTGGTGGAAGTCTTGGTAGTGCAGGCCAATCGCCTGGAAATGCGATGGGGTCGCCAGGCACACCACGTCGTCGACCACAGCGGCGAGCTCGGCGATGATTTCGGCAGGGGCCACCGGTACGGCCAGCACCAGTCTGGCAGGGTGACGCCCACGCAGGGCCAGCAGAGCGGCGCGGATGCAGGTGCCGGTGGCGATGCCATCGTCGACGACGATGACGGTGCGCCCCTCCACCGGGATCTGCACGCGATTGCCCAGATAGGCCGTACGCCGACGCGTGATCTCGCGATGCTCTCGCTCGGTGGCCTTTTCGAGCGCGGACGTCGACACCCGGGCCGCAGCAATGACTTCTTCGTTGCGCACCAGCCGGGGCGGATCCCCTTCGACGAGGGCCGCGCACGCGAGCTCAGGCTGCTCTGGCACGCCAATCTTGCGGACCAAGATGAGATCCAGGGGCGCACGAAGGGCGAGGGCGACCTCGACGGCCACCGGCACACCTCCGCGGGGCAGAGCCAACACGATGGGATTGACCAAGTCGAGCTCGGCGACGGCCTGCGCCAGCTCCCGGCCAGCGGCCCGGCGGTCGACAAATCGAGCCTCATGACGCTGTTGAAGATGCATTCAGCCCCCCTTCGTTCCACAACCATTGGGCAAACCAGCGCCGGGCGCCCTGGCAGGCTTCTTCCAGCGTGCCGGGCTCCTCGAAGAGGTGGGTCGCCCCTGGCACCACCTGCAGTGCCCACTGGCAATGCAAGGACGATGCGGCCTGCTCATTCAACGCCAGCACGTCGTGGTCGAACGCGCCCACAATGAGCAGCGTCGGTGCGCGCACCCGTGCCAACCGTCCAGGCGGGCACAGGTCGGGGCGCCCCCCCCGCGACACCACGGCTGAGACATCGGTCCCTGGCGACGAGGCACACCACAGCGCCGCCGCTGCCCCCGTGCTGGCGCCAAACAACCCCACCGGCAGCGACGCCACCAGGGGCTGGGTGCGGACCCAAGCCACAGCCTCGATCACGCGTTGCCCCAACAGCGGGATGTCGAAGACATTGGCGCGGTCGAGGCCCTCGTCGTCGGTGAGCACATCAAACAGCAGCGTCGCGCAGCCGACCCCTTGGAGGGCGTCGGCCACGGCGCGGTTGCGGGGACTGTGACGACTGCTGCCACTGCCGTGGGCAAAGACGACCAGACCCCGCGCACCGTGGGGGACAGCCAGGGTCCCCGGCAGCCCATGGGACCCGACCTGGACCGAAAGATTCGCCATGGTTGAATGGTGAGCACAGACCCTCGCGCGGGAAAGTCCTGCTGGACTGCCTGCGGCATGCCGGATGGGCCGAGGCTGCTGGACAGTGGCGACCGTGGGGGTGGGTGTGTAGGACAGACGGCGCACGCTGCGGTGGTGCCGACATCATGAATCCTCCGTCACGCCCAACCGACACCACCCTCGAGACCCGCGCTGCCGGGCCGTCGGACGTGGTGACCCAGCCGACTGTGGCCGAGTCCGAGCTGACCTCGAGCACGTGGCGTGATGCCCGGCGACAGCGGCTGCGGCGGATGGTGGCCCTCGCGCCCCGGGTGCTGCCGTTTACCTCGCTGGCGTTCTCGGTGGTGTCAGCCACGTTGATGAATCGCCATCCCCACGCGGCCCCGCGCATCGTGGCGGTGGCGCTGCTGGGCTGGGCCCTCGTCGTCCTCACTGCCGTCGTCGTCCGCCGCATTGACGCTGCCGACCGCCGGAGCCGGCTCGCCCGGGTGGGGCGGTTTGTGTCGCTGCTGGCGTCGCAGCTGGCCCTGGGACAGGCGCTGGCGTTCCCCCTGCCCTTTTTCGCCCTCGCCGCGTGGCCGCCACTGTTGATCCACGTGCCGTTCGCCGTGGCCTACGTCGTCGCCGTCGTGGTCGTCGCGTGGGACCCGTTCTTCGAACGCGTCGCGGTCCGTTCGGGGCCATTGTTGCTGCTGCAGGCATTCGCCGGGCTCGTCGCCATGCTCGCGGTGCTGCCGATGCTCGGCCTCGACAACACCCGCACCTTCGTCGTTGCCGGCGTTGTCGTCGGCGTCGGCGTTCCCGTCGGCAGCGTGCTGTTTGGCCTGCGCGACCGACGGCATCTCATGATGGCAGGCCTCGGCGCCGCCGTCGTCGCCGTGCTCGTCGTCGTCGGAGCGCCGCTCGTGCCGCCGGCTCCCTTGCGCCTGACGGCGGGGGTCATGGCCATCCGCGTCGAAGCCCGCCTGCCCCGTGGCGTTGGCACCCACTTCACTCGTCCCCCGTCGCTGTTCTGCCACACCGCCATCGCAGCCCCCCTCGGCCTCAAGGACGCCCTGCGCCATGTGTGGACGAGAGACGGCGTGGTGGTGCAGGAGGTCAACCTGGAGGTCAGCGGTGGCGCCGGCACCGGCTTTCGGACCTGGTCAAGAGTGTCAAAACCTGCGCCGGGGCAGTGGCGATGCCGGGTGGAGACCGCCCGCGGCCAAGTCGTCGGCGACGTCAAGGCGGTCGTGGACTGATCGACGGACCAAGCGGTGCACTCGCGACGACCCGGGGCCCGGGAACACCGATCAACAGCCGGTTCTTCGGCGTGATCTCGACCGGAATGTGCTGGGCCCGCACGACGTAGCCCGCGGCCCGCAAGCGGGCGGCGCGGTCGATGTCGACGGCGAGTTCAGGGGCGATCCATCCCGCCAACGGATGGTGGGGATCGACCCGCTGGCAACACGGCAGCACGCACACGCCAGCACCGGCGCCCATGGCCTTGTCGAGAATCCGGTCGGTCAGCCCGCCGCAGGCGTGGGCGGAGACGACGACGTCGCTGGCATGAATCTCGACGTCCTCCAACTTGCCCTCGATGTACGTCACCCGTCCCTGCAAGCGGGGCCAGGCCGCCTCAAGGGCCGCCGCCAACGTCGACGCCGATGCTGGCTTGCGTTTGTCGACACAGATGGCCGACGGCGAGGTGTCGTCGATGAGCAGCATGACATAGCCCAGCAGGCCATGACCGCAGGCGAGGTCGACGACCCGCCCCCCCTTGAGGCGCCGACGGGCGCGACGCGCCGTCTCCCACGCCTCGTGGAGCTCCTTGCGGGGCAGGCAATTGGCGACGCAAATGACGCGCGCCAGTCGCTCAAACAGGCCGTCGCCGGGAAAGTTCTCGACCGCGCCCGGCGTCAGGCGCTTGCGGCTGCCAGGGGCGCCCAGATGTTCAACCACGGTTTTGTCCTCGACGTTCGCGGGCGACCCGCAGATCCCGCATGCGCCGCTCAATGGGCGTGCGCGGCTCAATCTCCCCTTGTCGCACAGCGCGCGTCAGGCGAACCAATGGCGTGTCCTCGATGACATGGGCGGCGATGACGGCAGCAGCATCGCTGGCGGCAACGCCGCAGTAGACGACCTCGTTGTCGGCGCCGCTCAAGGAGAGGCGATCGGCAGCCATTGGGTTGTCAACCTCGGCGTCACCGTCGACCAGGCGACGCACCACCACGTTGGGTCCGAGCTCACACAGGCCGTAGCAGCCCCCGCTCAGCAGGCGCGCACCGGGCGTGGCGACAACGGCGGCCTCGAACGCGTGTGCAACGCGCTCGCTGCCGTTGGCGCTGCACACGCGCCCCCGACAGACCCACACATCGAAGCGAACGTCGTCGGCCATCACCGGGCGTTGTAGCGTTGTCGGTGGAGGGTGTCCCTTTCATGACCAATCAAGATCTTTTTTCCCACGCCATTGCGGCGGGTGCAGGCGCGGTTCGCGCCGCCGTCGACGCTGGCGCCGCCGTCGTCATCACCGCCGGCGCCGGCATGGGCGTCGACTCCGGCCTGCCGGATTTCCGGGGCCCCGAGGGCTTCTGGAACGCCTATCCGGCCTATCGGCACCTGGGCCTGAACTTCATGGACCTCGCCGATCCCCGCTGGTTCAAGGATGACCCCGCCCTCGCCTGGGGTTTTTATGGCCACCGCCTGCACCTCTATCGAGACACCCGGCCCCACGACGGCTTCGGCGCCTTGCTGGCGCTGACCCGGCGCGCCGCCACCCACGTCGTGTTCACCTCCAACGTCGACGGCGCCTTTCAGCGGGCCGGCTTCGCTGAGGACGTCGTCTGCGCCTGCCACGGCGACATCCACACGCTGCAATGCAGCGAGCACGCGCACGGCTTCTGGTCCGCCCACGACGTCACCGTCAACGTCGACCCCGTCACCTTTCGGGCGGCACCACCGTTTCCGACCTGTCGGGATTGCGATGCCCTGGCTCGCCCCAACATCCTGATGTTTGGCGACTGGGGCTATCAGGATGACCGGACCACGGCGGCCGAACAGCGCCTGGCCGACGCCCTGGCCGACGTCGATGACAGCCTGCCCCACGTGATCATCGAAAGCGGCGCCGGCACCGCCATTCCGTCGGTCCGCCGCTTTGGCGAGCGGCTGCTGCGCCGCTGGCCCCAAGCCCGCCTCGTCCGCATCAATATGCGGGAATGCCAGGCCGACGACGCCAGCACCGCCAAACACGTGATCGGGGTCGCAGCCGGTGCCCGGGCAGCCCTGCTGTCGATGGCCGAGCGATGGTAGGGTCGTGCGTCGGTGTTTTTCCCCTGGAGGTCCGATGTCTGTCGCCAGTGCCTACGCCCCCGCCATCTCTGGCCCGTCTGAAGCCCGCATCGCGTTTTTGCGCAAGGTCGGCCTGCTGACCTTCGGTGGACTCTCGCTCACAGCCCTCGTCGCTGTGGTGTCGATGTTCACCATCGCGCCCATCATCATGCGGGTGCCCTTTGGCGCCTTCGCCGCCATCCTCGGCACGTTTTTCTTCGCCCACTATTTCTGCCGCAAGCTCGTCTACGGCGACAGCAAGATGCTGGGCTTCGCGCTGTCCACCGTCGCCGAGGGCATCTCCTTTGGCTTCTTGCTGTTGACGACGATTTTCTACGCCGGCCCCGAGCACATCGGCGAAGGCATGCGGATCATTGCCAAGGGCATGGGCATCACGGCGTCAGCCGGGCTCGGCATGCTGATCTACACGTGGTTCAACAAGAGCGACCTGTCGATGGTCAAAGCCGGCCTGTCGGTCATGGGTCTGCCCATGCTGGTGCTGATGGTGCTGCAGTTCGTGTTTCCCGTC
This sequence comes from uncultured Myxococcales bacterium, assembly GCA_903952805.1. GTDB lineage: Bacteria > Myxococcota > UBA727 > UBA727 > VGSZ01 > VGSZ01. Next base: position 6,098 of record CAJBHN010001234.1, read on the forward strand.
GGCGGCCTGTTTGGCCTCATCTTGTGCGGCGCCTTCGTCGTCGTGTCGAGCGCGTCGCTGCTGTACGCGCTGCACACCGTGGTGCACGAGATGGACGAAGACATGCACGTCGAGGCGGCCTACGAAATCACCATGAAGATGCTGGTGCTGTTGTGGAACGTCATCCAGCTGCTCAATCGCTTGCGCCGCTAACAGGCTGAGGTGAAAACGACGTCGTCGTTTGTCACCTCGCCTGCTGTCCTTCTGGAGGGTCTGTTCCAGACCCTCGCCCCGACGAACGGAGCTCGGTCTCAGCCTGCTCATCACTGATCACCCGCGTCGACCACCAACGTTCCACGACTACGAGCGCCCCGGGCGCTCGTTTTTTTCGCCCCGGCGGGCCTGGACTCGGTGTCGGTCTCTTGACCACACGTCGTCGACGGCGACAGGTTGACGCGCAAGTCAAAGCGACCGACCGTCGAGCCATGAACCCGGCTTTTTTCCAGGACATGGCACCGCCTCCCGACCTCTACGCCGTCGACCGGGCCCTCGCCGCCGAACTGCGCTGGCGCCTGCCCGCCGACGTGGCGGTCATCATGGGGCCCCGCTACGAGGCGCTGGGCAAGGCAACGACTGGAGAGCTGCTGGCGTTGTCGGAAGAGGCCGAGCGCGACGTGCCCCGCCATGTGCCGTACGGCCCCTGGGGCCGTCGCGTGGACGAGCTGCGCCTCTCGCCGGCCTGGAAGGGCTTGAAGGAATTCTCGGCGAGCCATGGCCTCGTGGCCGCGGGCTACGACCCCCGCCTCGGCAGCCACCGGCGAGTGGCCCAGGCGGCGATGCTGCACGTGTTTTCGGCGACGTCGGCCAGCGCGATGTGCCCGCTGGCGATGACCGACGCCGCCGCCCGCGTGCTGACCGATCTCGCGCCGGCCCCGTTGCGGGACCGACTTGTGCCGCGGCTGACGTCGTCAGAGCCGGCGTCGTTCATCACCTCGGGCCAATGGATGACCGAGCGCACCGGCGGCTCCGACGTGTCGGGCACGTCGACGGTGGCGCGGCGGCTGCAGTCGGGCACCCCCGAAGGCGACGTCTACGGCCTGCACGGCGTCAAATGGTTCACATCGGCGACGACGTCCGAAATGGCGCTGGCCCTGGGCCGTATCGACGACGACGGCGCGGTCGTCGACGGCAGCAAGGGGCTGTCATTGTTCTGCGTCGACGTCACCCGCAACGACGACGATAGCGGCTACCTCGGCATCACCGTCAACCGCCTCAAGGACAAGCTCGGCACCCGGGCCCTGCCGACGGCGGAGTTGACGTTGACTGGCGTGCCTGCGCGCTTGCTGGGCGAACCTGGCCAGGGCGTGCGCAGCATCGTTGGGATGCTCAACATCACCCGCTTCTACAACGCCATCGCAGCGTCGTCGGCGATGGCCCAGGCCGTCTTTCGCGCCCGAGCGTACTCGTGGAAGCGCTCGGCCTTTGGCCTGCCGCTGGCGGGTCAGCCCTTGCACGCCGCGACGCTGGACGCCGTCGAAGCCGACGCCGCCGGCGCCCTCGCCCTCGTGATGGAGCTTGGCTGGTTGATGGGCAAGGCCGAGACCGGTGTCGCCAGCGACGACGAGAAACGCCGCCTGCGCGCGTTGATTCCCCTCGCCAAGCTAACGACGGGCAAGCAAGTCGTGTCGTGCGTGTCCGAGTGCCTGGAGTGCTTTGGCGGCGCCGGTTACGTCGAGGACACGGGGCTGCCCCGCATGTTGCGCGACGCCCAGGTGCTGCCGATCTGGGAAGGCACCACCAATGTGCTGTCGCTGGACGTGCTGCGCGCCGAGCAGCGAGACCAGGCCTTCTCGGCGGTGCTGTCGTGGCTCAGCGATGGCGTCCGCGGACTGTCGGCGACGCTGCCGACGTCGGCGCTGCTGACGCTGCAGGACACGGCCACCCGCCTCGTGCTCGCCGCCCAGGCTGCCAGCGCCGCTGGCGGCTCGATCCTCGAGTCCCGCGCCCGGGCCCTGGCTCTGACGACGGGCTATGCCGCCGAGGCTCTGCTGTTGGCCCAGACCGCCGAGAAGTCCGGCAAGAGCGACGCGGTCCAACGCTTCGCTGACTTCGTTTCCCATCGCCTGTGCCTGGCTGTCTGACGACTGCGGAGCCTCGAAGCACCGTGCATCAGAATGGATTGTTGTCGCTGCCAGCCGTGCCCACCTGCAACATCAAGGTCTGGTAGGCGCTGGTGACCTTGCGGCGCAACTCCTCGACGCGCTGCGTCAAGATATGCTGGGCCGAGCCCTCGGGGATGCGCCGCGGGTCGAGTTCCAACAGGCGGTGGCGGTAGGCGGCCGCCACAGCGGCTTCATCGGCGTCGACGCCAACCCCAAGGACCTGCCGAGGCTGGCTGAGGGGCTTGAGCCGCATGTACAGGCCGTAGATGTCCTCGCGGGCCTTGGCTTCTTCAGCGCTGATGGGCTCGCCGGCCACTGCGTCGGCGTCGGCCATGGAGATTTCCGCCAACAGCTCGTCGCTAAAGGCCCGTTCGGCGAGGTCCATCGCAGCGCTGCGAGGCGCATCCTCAAGGGTGACCAGGCGGGCGTCGCGCAGCGTCACGACGACCAGGGTACCCATGAATGGATCGAGGCCGACCGACGCGAGGGTATCCATGACCGTCCGCTGGCCATCAAAGACGACCGACGCCTTGGCACCACGCAGAAAGGGCATGAGTTTCTCGTCGGCAGCCGCGATCCCCGGACCGGGAATCGGATAGCGAGCTTCAATCTCCCCCTGCAAGCCCATCAGAGCCGGCGGCGACAACGCTCGACGACGGGATTCCAGGACCAGGCCAAATGGATTGACCCGGAGCAGCGGCGCCGTGTCCAGGAATGCCCGCTCCTCGGTAAATCGATACGCGCCGCTCAGCTGCTGGGCCACGGCGAGCACCCGATCGCGCACCACTTCACGCATGAAGTCATGCATCTGGGTGCTGGTCAGCAGCCCCGCCTGCAACAGCGACCCCAACAGCTGCCCATCGGGGACGGCGGCCACTGGCTGATCGGGCTTCACAAAAAGCTTCTGCACCAGCTTGCGATAGAGCCCGACGTCACCCATCGGGTCATCGGCCCAGACGGGCTCGCCGCGGTACAAATACAAGGTCCCGGCGGACTCGCCGCTGGCGACCGCAAAACGCCCCGTCAAGTCTTGGGAAAACAGGCTCATCATGAAGGCAGCGCCGGCGCCACCTTCGATGTCCTCAAAGTGCCCATCCAAGACCAGGGGGCTTGCTTCCTGCGTGCTCTGCGACGAGGGCGCCGTCCGGGCGTCGGGTTTGGTGTGTTCGACTGGATCGGCAGGCTCCAGCGCCAATCCGTCGACCAGGTGCCGGTCGACGATCGGCAACGACGGCATGGATGCGCTTTGGATCGGCGGCAGGCTGGTGGGATCCGTCAGCTTGGCTCGCTGGCTGAGATGGGGAATCTCGACCCGCGGAATCGAGTCAAAAACGCCGTTGGCGTCCTCGGTCGAAGGCATCTCGAACGGATTGAAATCACCAAAACCCGCCGCTGCACCGCAAGATGGTTCTGTCGTCGGGTCGACCTCGAAACCTGGACGGGTGGCCTCGTCCACAGCCTCCACACGGGCCAGCAGCTCGGTGACGAAGCGTTCGATGGAAGGCCCCAGTTCGAGGAATTCGACGGGCAGATCCAGCACGCTGCGAATGTGGTCCTCGTCGGAGCCCTCTTTCGGCGTGATGAAGATGACGATTTCGGGGTGTCGCTTCCGGGCCAGCTGACACAGCCCCCGCATGGACAGGGTCCGACGCCCCTCGAGGGCCAACACGCTGCCGAAGTCGGCGCGCCCCAGCGCCGCCATGGCTGCAAACGCATCACCCACGTCGAGATAGCGGATACCCCGGGCCGCCAGCGAGGAGGCAATGCCGCGACGCCGGGCGTCGTCTTCGTCGACGATGAGAATGCTGCGTTGCACGACGTCGACGCCTCCACTCACACACCCCGCAGGTGGGCGACCCCGGGTTCCACGTCGCAGTCTGCGCAGTGGCAAGGCAACGACGCAAGCGGTGCCCTTGTCCGACGCGAACTGATCCGCCACACCGTGGCCATGGCCCCCAATGACCGCTCACCCGCTCGTCGAGACAACCGCTCCAGTTCCAGACGTGGCGGGGGCGGCAATCCAGGCCGTGGCGGCGTCACCGTCGCCCGTGAAGCCCACGGCCGGGAGCGCACGCTCATCGAACACGACCGCTTGCCGCTGGCGTTCGCGTGCGCCCTCGATGGCCTTGCCCGCCACCGCGCCGCCGGCGAGCCCCTCGACAAGGTCGTGGCCGCCATCGCCCGCGAACGGCACCTGGGACCTCGCGAGCGCCGCGCCACCGCCGATCTCGCGTTTTCCTGGGCCCGCCACGCCATCGCCGTCGAGAAAATCCTGCAAACCGCCCAAAAACAGGAGGGCGGGGTCGCCCCCCGACGACGACAGCTTGATCTGGCCGCCATCTGCCTGGCCGGTGTGGCCGCCGGCGTCGAGGTGGACAGCCGTGCCGTCGCTGGCCTGCCGGCGTTTCTCATCGCCCTCGTTGAAGACAGCGCCGCTGCTGGCGTCCCGCTGCCAGTGTCGTTGCCGCCGTGGCTCAAGAAGTCTCTCGAGGCGCGCTTCAGCCCCGAGGTCATCGCCGCGCTGACCCGTCCAGCCCGACCAGATCTCGCCGTCGATCGGCGCGTGATGAGCGTCACCGACGCCGCTGCCGCCCTCGTCGCCGCCGGGACCACAGCGGTGGCGTCGCCGCGTTGTCAGACGGCCATCCGCATCACCGACGGCGGCTTGTCGCTGCGCAAGCTCTCGACAGGCCTGCGCCGCGCCGTGTGGCCAATGGACGAAGGCAGCCAGCTCGTCGCCGACGCCGTGGGCGCAGCCCCTGGCGACCGCGTGTTGGACCTGTGCGCCGGCGGCGGCGGCAAGTCTCGCCTGCTGGCCAGCACCGGCGCCGTTGTCATCGCTGCCGACATCGACGCCGGCCGCCTGCACCACAGCACTCCGGCGGGGGTCACAGCCATCGTCGCCGACGGCACCAACAGCCCGTTTCGTCCGGGCAGCTTCGATCGCGTCCTGGTCGACGCCCCCTGCAGCGGGACCGGCACCCTGCGGCGGGCCCCCGATCTGGCCATGCGCCTCGACGAGCGGGAACTCCCCGAGTTGGCCGCCCGCCAAAAGGCCCTGCTGACCGCAGCCCTTGAGCTGGTGCGCCCCGGCGGACGGGTCGTCTATGCGACCTGTTCGCTGCTCGACGTCGAAAACGACGCCGTCGTCAACGCCGTCGTCAACGCCCGCACCGACGTCAACCGGGTCGGCGAGAGCCGCTATTTGCTGCCGCCGGACTCCGATGGGTTCTTCATCGCCGTCCTCGAGCGGCGTGCATGATGCAGGCGAGCGGACGCGCGCAGCGGTCCCTCCATGGCGGCCTCGCCGTTGTCGCCGTCATCGCCATGATGGCCGTCACAGGTGCCTGTCGGATCGAGGTCGGCGCGCCGGCGGGTAACCCACGCACCTGTGGCGACGACAGCCCGAGGGGCAAGGTGGTCCTCTACACCTCGGCCTACCGGGAGCTCACCGACGCGCTGGTTGCCCTCGCCAGCCAGCAGCTCACAGACGTCGAGCTGGTGGTGTTTCAGGGGGGCTCGGAAAAAGTCGCCGGCCGCCTCGACGCCGATCTCGCCGCCGGCCGCGCGGGCGCCGACGTGCTGCTGGTGTCAGACCCCCTGCTCTCGCGACGCCTCAAGCGCGATGGCCAACTGCTGCCCCACGCATCGCCCCGGGCAACCCCGATCGATCGGCGCCTGGTCGACGTCGACAACGCCTTCGTCGCCGCCCGCGCTTCGACGATGGTCATTGCCTTCCACGCCGACCAGACGCCCCGGGCTCAAGTGCCGACGACACTGAGGTCCCTGCTGCGAGACGCCGACGACGCCATCGCCAGGGACGTCGCCTTTGGCGATCCCCTGTCGTCGGGGACGGCGCTGTTCACCGCGGTGGTGGTGGGCGCCGGCGACGTCTCGTTTCTCGGTGCCCTCAGACAACGCGGCGCGGCGATAGGCGGCGGCAACGCCGTGGTATTGCAGCGGGTGCTGTCGGGAGAGCGCCGCTTTGGCGTCGTGCTGCTTGAAAACGTGCTGCTGGCGCGGGCCCGCGGCGAGCCCGTCGACTTCGTGTTGCCCACCGACGCCGTCGTCATCCCCGGCGACGTCGCCATCCTCAAAGACACCGCCAAC